>JBDSKU010000390.1:0-7562 GCA_039916745.1 Nitrospiraceae bacterium | reverse complement strand
TCGTTTTTCCGCTGCCGCTCGGCCCGAGGAGACCGAGGAGCTCTCCTTCTTTGACCTGAAAGGAAACTCCTGACACAGCTTGGACTGAATCAAATTGCTTCGTGAGCCCTCGCACCTCGATCTTCACGCTAGTACCTTTCGGTTAACTTAAGACACAGTGGCAGCAGCGTTGGCTTTCGCGATTTCAAGCAGGATCAAAATGGCAAAGGAGACGGCCAAGAGGGTCAAGGCGACGGCGTTGGCGCCTACATAATTGAAGTCCACATAGCTTTGATAAATGTGCAGGGTGGCGGTCTGCGTCACAAGTAGGATGTTCCCGGAGACAACGAGCACCGCACCGAATTCACCGATGGCTCTGGCTACCGTTAGCGTCGCTCCATAGACAAAGCCCCATCGGAGCATGGGGAGTGTCACCTTGAGAAACACTTGCCATTCATTGGCCCCCAGCGTTCTCGCCGCTTCCTCGGCGTCCGTCCCAATTGTCTGCAGCAGGGGCGTCAGCTCGCGGACGACGAAGGGAAATGTCGCGAACAATGTCGCCAGCACCATGGCTGGCATGGCAAACAGCACCTTGACTCCCAGGGTGCCGAAGAAGGTTCCCAGAATGGTTTCGGGACCGAACAGCAGAATCAGCATGAATCCTGCGATGACCGGAGAGACCGAGAACGGTAAGTCGATCAACCCGCTCAGTATCGTCCGTCCGGCAAAGTGCTGACGCACCAGAACCAGCGCAGTGATCGTGCCGAAGATCAGATTCAGGACCAGTACGATTGCCGTAATTTCGAGTGTGAGCGTGAACCCGTGCAGTGCTTCCGGCCTCGTCACTTCATGCCAGAAGGCCACGATTCCTCCGTCGAAACTCTGAGCGGCGAGATACAGAATCGGACCGAGCAGGAGTAACGTGAAATACATCCACACTGAACTGATGAACAGGCGACGCATCATGGCCGGTTATCCGATTTCCGAGGGACGAATCATGGAGAGGGACCGTTTCGACCAACGGCACCACCGTGGTATCCGTTCGCCGGGTGGCCTGGTCAGGCGCTCCAGCAGAACCAGCACCAGAAACGAAATCAGCAGGATGAAGACCGAGACCGATGTGGCGCCCTGAGGGTTATAACTTTCAATTTCTCCGTATACATACACCGACGCCACCTGCGTCTTCATCGGAATGTTGCCTGCGATAATCACGATAGACCCGAACTCGCCCAGTGCCCGCACAAAGGTCAGGAACACACCGGTCAAGAGCCCCGGCAGCACGGACGGTACCGTAACCTTCCAGAACGTCGTCCAAGGACTCGCTCCCAACGTGAAGGCCGCTTCCTCCTGCTCATGCTCCAGTTCCATCAGTACCGGCTGCAACGAACGGATGGTGAAGGGCATGGTCACGAACAGCATCGCCAGGACGATACCAGGTTTGTTGTACAACATGGTTACGCCGCCTTGCTGCAGCCAGATGCCGAGGAGGTTGGTTGGTCCATAGATGCCCGCAATCATCAAGCCGACCACCAACGTGGGAATCGCAAATGGCAGATCGACCAGGGCATTGAGGAACCACCTGCCAGGGAAGTCATAGCGCACTAACACGATCGCGGAGAGTGTGCCGAAGACGGCGTTGATGACCGTCGTAATGAAGGCGGCTTCCAGGGTCAAGACCAAGGCGGCGGCGGCTTGAGGGGTGCTGATGTCTTGAATGAAGTGGTCGATGCCCCCCACAAATGACTGATGGGCGATTGCCGCGAGTGGGAACAGGATGAGCAAGGACACGTATCCGACAGCGGCGGAACGGAGAGCGAGTTGGAGCAATGTGTGGGTCGTCATGGTCCGCCTGCCGTTTATTTCCCGCGCGCGAGGTCTTCTACGATGGTTGTCCAGGCCCCACGTGGGCCAAATAGCTTGGTACTGATCGTGTCCCATCCCCCCAGATCGGCAATGGTAAAGAGTTGGCTTGGGAGGGGAAGCGATGCGCCAGCCGATGCCGTTGCATCCTGACCGATCGGTCTGAATCCCAGTTCAGTAAAAGCGGCCTGAGCTTCTTCGCTGTGGAGGTAGGAAACAAACGCCTCGGCCACGTCGCGTACGTGATGTCGGTCCACATGCCGGTCGATGACGGCGGCAGGATTTTCGATCCACACCGTCTCATTGGGCACAATGATTTCATAGGGACGGTGGCTCTTGATCCGCGGGAGCAACTCATTTTCGTATGTGACAATCACATCTCCCACCCCGCGCTCAAAGGTCGTAACCGATTCACGTCCGCTCTTGTCCATCACCTTCACGTTCTTCTGGATGCGCTTCAACAATCCCGCGGCAAGGGCTTCTGTCGATTCGGTATTGGGTTTCTTTCCGGTACCCGCCTGTTGCTCGGCCAGTTTCAGTCCGGCCCCATAGATTGCGATCACGTCCCACATGGCTCCGCCCGACGTTTTAGGATTTGGATACAGGACTTCCACGCCGGGTTTGGTGAGGTCTTCCCAGCTCTTGATCCCCTTCGGATTTCCCTTCCGTACTCCGAGTGCGACGACAGAGGCGGAGACCATCCCTTTGTGCGGCCCTGTCCGCCAGTCATGTGAAAGCAATCCCGCCTTGGCGATCTGATCGAGATCACCCTCCAGCGAGAGCACTGCCACATCTGCCTCGAACCCTCCGATGATCGCTCTGGCTTGGGCGCCGGACGCTCCGTACGAACTCCGGATACGAACCTCCTGCCCCGTCCGTTGTTTCCAGTACCGCTGGAAGGCAGGAATGATCGTGCGTTCATAGGCTTCCTTCGGCACGCTATAGGCAGCCAGCGTCAATTCCTTGGCTTCTCCGGCCATGACGGCCCCGGAAGACGCAACCCACGCCAACAGCATAGAAAACAGGGCTAAGGCAAACATGGTAAGACTCCTCTGTTCGGACGATGACGATCGATCAGCTTGTCCGCACCGCCGGCCGTGCTGTCGCAAACTGGCTCAGCGTGTAATGGTCTAAAATATCAGCGATGGCATTGCGAACCTCACCCATCGCATCCTGCAACGGGCAGTAGGGCTTCGTTGCATAGGGACAGTCGCTGCACTTTTGATAAGCGGTCTTGCTTACACAGGAAATAGGCGCGAGCGGCCCATCTAAGATGCGGATGACTTGGCCCAAGGTGATCTCGTCCGGCGACTTGATCAACATATAACCGCCCTTCATGCCTCGACGGCTGGAAAGGAGGCCGGCTCGTTTCAGCGCGAGCAGGATCTGCTCAAGGAATTCGACGGGGATATGTTGGCGCTCTGCAATCTGGTGGCGCTGGAGTGTCGCTTTGCCGTAGAAGAGTGTGAGTTCCAGCAGCGCGCGAAGTCCATATTCGCTTTTCTTTGAAAGCTTCATGCAGATACTCAATGCCGAGTGAGTTAATCAAGTATCGGGACAATAGAGGACTGGTAAGACTACGTCAAGTGCGGGCAGGGAGAGAGCCGTAGGTGTCAATCCCGCAAGTTTGTCAAGATTCATTGCCAAATCTGGCGGCCTATACTGATGCAACTCCTTGATCATAGAGGGATTGTTGCTTGACAGCATATACGCATTCCTGTTAGCTTCCTCCTTCGCTCTCGGGCATTCACTCAGCAGTTTCACCGCCTCGCAGGACCGATTGTGACCTACCAAGATCTCATTCTTACGTTGCATCATTACTGGGCCGACCAAGGTTGCGTGATCCATCAACCCTATGATTTGGAAATGGGTGCCGGGACCTTTCATCCGGCCACATTTCTCCGGTCCCTTGGTCCGGAACCCTGGCGAGCTGCCTATCCCCAGCCATGTCGTCGTCCCACGGATGGACGGTATGGCGAAAATCCGAATCGCATGCAGCACTACTACCAGTATCAGGTGGTGTTGAAGCCGGCTCCGGACAACATTCAAGCGTTGTATCTGGAGAGTCTGGCTCAATTGGGGATTGATCCGAAGCAGCACGACATCCGGTTCATTCAAGACGATTGGGAGTCTCCTACATTGGGCGCCTGGGGTCTGGGCTGGGAGGTGCGTCTCGACGGGATGGAGATCACGCAGTTCACCTACTTCCAGGAAATCGGCGGGATTGAACTCAATCCCATTACCGTTGAAATCACGTATGGGACCGAACGCATCGCGATGTATCTGCAACAAGTAAATAACGTCTTCGACCTCGCCTGGAACGATTCCGTGACGTATGGCGACATCCATCACGAAACAGAAGTACAGTTCTCGACCTATAATTTCGAGGAAGGCGATGTGGCGATGCTCATGGCCACGTTTCAATCGTTCGAGGGAGAATGTAAGCGGCTGCTGGCGAATCGCGAGAAGCGGTTGACCCTTCCGGCCTACGAGTTCTGTATCAAGTCCTCGCACCTCTTCAACCTGCTCGATGCCCGCGGAGCCATCAGCGTGGCGGAACGTACAGGCTATATCGCCAGGGTTCGTGCGCTGGCTCGTCAATGTGCCGAACGCTATATTGAAGAGCGGGCGGCGATGGGGCATCCGCTGCTCAATCGAGGAGCGGGGCGTGATGGAGCGAAGTCGGCAGCCTCGCGCCTTAGAACTACGGCCCGCCGCTCATAAAGAACGACAGAGAAACTCATGACAAAGAAGACTCAACCGTCTCGCCGTCCTGTCCCTCCTGCGAAAAAAAAGAGCCGCCCTTCCCCGGTGATGGCTGCCGAGTTGTTGCTTGAGATCGGCGTAGAAGAACTGCCCTACCAGTTCATCGCGCCTGCGTTGGCAACATTGAAGGAGGCGGCTGAACAGTTATTCAAGGACCACCGCCTCGCGTTTCAATCTGTTCGTACCTTGGGAACGCCACGACGATTGACCTTAGTGGTTGAGGGCCTGGCGACCTTGCAGACCTCGATGGCCAAGGAAGCGATGGGGCCCTCAAAGTCGGTGGCGTTCGACCCAGCTGGTCAGCCGACCAGAGCGGCAATGGGATTTGCTGCAGGCCAAGGAGTTGCAGTTCATGAACTGCAAGTACGTCAGACTCCGAAGGGGGAATATCTGTTTGCGGTGAAGCAAGAGCTGGGGCGGCCAACCAAGGTGGTTCTGGGAGAACTCCTTCCACTGTTGATTGCGAAACTGTCGTTCCCAAAAGCGATGAAATGGAATACCACCGGCGTTCGGTTTGCTCGTCCCGTGCGGTGGCTGGTGGTGGTCTATGGCGGCGCCACGCTTCCGATCGAAGCCGCGGGGATTACGGCCGGCAACAAGACCGAGGGCCATCGCGTTTTAGGGAGCTCGAAGGGGCTCGTGGTTCGGGATTCCGGGTCCTATCTGAAGAGGCTTGAACGTCAGGGCGTCACTCCAGATCCCCAGCGTCGCCGTCATATGATCGAAGAACAGATCGCAACCCTCTGTAAGAAAGCTGGTTTCTCGTTGAATGTCGACGAGGACCTGTTGGAACAGGCCGTCTATACGACTGAATGCCCCAATGCCATTATTGGAGAATTCAAAGAGGCCTATCTCGACGTGCCGGAAGAAATTCTCATCACGTCGATGAAAGAGCATCAAGGATTCTTTTCTCTACGGCACAAGGACTTCGGCACGCTCGCCGCGCGGTTCATCGCGGTGACGAACAATCGAGCCAAAGATATGGGATTGATTCGCGAAGGCAACGAGCGGGTCCTGGCTGCGCGTTTAGCCGACGCAAAGTTCTTTTTTGACGAAGACCGGAAGGTTAAGCTAGAGGACCGTGTCAAAAAACTTGCGGGCATAACGTTCCATCAAAAACTTGGGACCATGGCGCAGAAGCAGGAACGTCTTAGGGGAATAGCAAGCTTCTTGGCTTCATTGGTGTTCTCGGGCCATGAGGACTTTAGAGGTAGATGTGTAAGGGCTGCAGAGTTATGTAAGGCTGATCTACTCACAGGTATTGTTGGTGAGTTCCCAGAGCTTCAGGGGATAATAGGAGGCGAGTATGCCAAACACGATGATGAGGAGTCTGAAGTAGCATTGGCAATTAGGTCTCACTATCAGCCTCGATCGATAGAAGCTGATTTGCCTGAAACAGATGAAGGGAAGCTTGTTTCTTTAACTGACAAACTAGATACAGTCGTTGCGTTCCTTTATGTAGGGATAGTACCAACTGGATCTGAAGACCCTTTTGGTTTGCGGCGAAGTGCTTTGGGCATTGTTCGAATTATAGTCGAAGCGGATTGGAAGCTTGACTTAAGAGATTTAATTAACAAGGTCGAGTCCATGCTGAAAGATCAAGGGTTTTTCTATGCAGGGAAAGCGGAGGTCAAGGATGTTCTAACGTCCTCCGCTAAAAGCATGGCAGTAGTGGCTAATCCACGCGATTTCATCTTAGACCGATTGCAGTACTATGGGAAAACCGTATGCGGTTTGCGGGAGGATGTTATTCAAGCTGTACTCGGATCGACTGTCCAGCCAACGATCGACCTGGCCGATCTGATTTTGAAGATGAAGACACTTCAGTCAATAACTGTCCAACCGGAATTTGATCCCTTGATCGTCGGTTTCAAGCGGGCACATAGGCTAGTGGAAAAAGAAAAAGATCGAGTGGTTTTCCAACCGGTGAACCCGGCACTCTTTCAGCATCCATCCGAGACGAAGCTGCGCGAGGCTTGGGCGAAAAACGATCAATTAGTCAGATTTCTAATCGCTGAACGAAAATACTCAGAAGCGTTAGAAGCATTTGTTAGCATGAAACCCGCCATTGATGATTTCTTTACTGCTGTCATGGTGAATGCGGATGATCCCGCCATCCGTATTAATCGGCTTTCGTTGCTAAAAGATATCGATGAGTTGTTCTTGTTATTCGCGGACTTTTCGCAGATTGTGGTACAAGGTGCGTAGAGAATTAGGTGATCTGGATGAGTCCCCCGTGCTCGCGCAACGTGCGGCCTGGGAAGACCCTTGTTGGACGTGCGCAAGAGGGGACTCATCCAGACCACCTATGTGAGTGAGATAAAACGGTCTGGTGAGGGGGATGGATCAATTATTGTCAGACGATCAGCGTCGGGCGAGTAAGGTCCGTCGGTTCACGGTCGGCGTGTCTCTTGCCATCATGATTCTCTGCAATGCGATCGTGCTGATCGGGTTATGGGCCAGTGGGATTAACCTTGATGAGCTGGCAGCGACTCCCGATGTGTTTAACTCTAAACAGGATATTTGTCTCCGGCTCGGCTGGAAATCCGTCGCAGGGGCAACGGACCCGGTCCGTCTCTGCTCGGAATGGATCAATCTGTCCGATCCCTCCGGCAAGACGCATCAGATTCAACGGGAGATCAAGCTTCGGCAAGGGCCTGACGGGCAGTATTATGTGGATCGGGGAGTTCGCGCCGACTATCGGTTGCTCATATTGATGTTGTTTGTCGTGGCCGTCATTGCATTCGGGCTGGTGGCGAAATGGTATCTGGTCAGCCGGTATCGGCTGCGTCTCGAATCCGTCGCCGGCCAAGGGGCATCACTCGTCCATTGAACTGAACTCAACGCGAAGGAGAGGCAGCGTGGCAAAGAAATACGTGTACTACTTCGGTGACGGTAGGGCCTAAGGAACTTCCAACATGAAAGAGCTCCTCGGCGGGAAGGGGGCCGGACTTGCC
>JBDSKU010000389.1:0-2764 GCA_039916745.1 Nitrospiraceae bacterium | reverse complement strand
GCCTTACCTGCACCGCCCGAGTGCTCGACCGCGATAAACCCGGGAATCAAGCGCAGCACCTGCGCCGGACGGCCTTGAGGCTGCAGAAGATATTCCTTGTCAGGGATAAACTGCTGAGAAGAGGCTGCAACCGGTTTTTCGCCGATGACGGTGACTTCCGGAACTTCGACGACCTCCTGATCCGGATCATGAGCTCGCACGGACTCCACAATGGTCAACAGTACCGGCACGGCGACCAGGAATAATACAACACGTCGCATCGTCACATCCCTTCACATTCACATGTATGGGCGGATGAGACGCCCACGACGATCGTTCGACAGTCGACTCATCGACTGGCGCAGACCCTCGCGGCCTGGCGAAACTATGACCTGGGAGAACCCGCTAGGCGGGCTGAAGCGAACCGACCAAGGAACGGACTCGGGACAGAGATTGCGTAATCAGCGCGTCGAGGGTACCGCCCCCCGCGCCCACAATTTCCACACGAGCCCGATTGAGCGGCAGCAGGACCTTCGTGGCCCGTGCGCCGAGGATGGCCTGCACGATCTCCGGTGTCACCTCACCGAGCATCGCGCCTGACAATACCAAATTCAACGAGGTGACAATCACGTCCACTGTCGGCAACGTGTCGGCAATCGCGCGGGACCCGACACCTACCTGCGTCGCGCCGGCTTGTTTCATCGCCTCCGCCGCCACGAGGTTGGCTGCCAACGCCACAATGTGATGGGCCGGGCCGAGTTCCGCCTGGAGCCCTGCGACTAACCGGAAGCCAAGACCTCCACCTCGCCCATCGATCACACATACGCGCATGGGCCTATACCAGCCCCTTGCCGGTCGTCGTCATGGTGAGCTTGCCATGCTTCACACCCTTGACCGACAACAGCGCGTCTGCCACTTTTCTGATCTCCGACCCTTTCCCCTTCGCCACCAGGACCTCAAGACAATGATCGTGATCGAGATGGACATGCATCCCGGCCATAATGTGGCCTGGAAAGTCATGCTGGATATGGGTCAATTTCCTGGTTAAGTCCCGCACATGGTGGTCATAAACAAACGTGATCGTCGCGACCGTCTCCTTGTTATCGTCCCACTCTTGCCCGACCAGGTTATCCCGGATCAGATCCCGCAGCGCCTCTGAGCGGTTCGTGTACTTGCGCTTCTTGATATGGAGATCGAACGCGTCGAGCAAATGATGGTCCAACGACACGCCGAATCGAATCAACTTCTTCATGACAGCCTCATAGGTAGCACGTTTTTTAGAAACGTAGCATCACGTAACGCGCAAATCAATACAGAATCGTCACAATTAACAGGAAACATATTCGGCTGGAATCTATCGTTTGAACGAACTTGGGCAGGGATTCACTCGGTCTGCGGACATGGGACGAGTCCGGTTGTTATGTGGCGCTCCATTCGCAGCCTCTACAGGCAGGGCGCAAGGGACAGCTCGGACTATGCGCGTTGCGCGAGCACGTTAAGGTGGGCGGACCCCCTCACAGGTTTCTACTCGCCTTGAATCGGGATGTACATGACGTTTCCCTGCCGATTGACCAGTAGCAGGGCGAGATCGGAGGGCTTCATCGGATCGGCCAGACGCTGAAAGACGGCGAAGGTGGGAATATGCTGGCGATTGAGCTCCAACACCACATCGCCTGGCTGGAGGCCTGAGGATTCGGCTAGACTACCTTCTTCAATGTCGGTGACCACCACGCCACTCGTGATAGCCAGATCCATCTGCCGAGCCAACGGCGCGGTCACATCGTCGAAGACGACGCCGGCAAGAGGATGAGCCGTAGCGGCTGAGGCCGATGGAGCCTGGCTCTTCTTGGTCCGTTCACGCGGCGCCTCCTGGACGACCAGCTCGGCTTGATAGGGCTTACTCTCGCGCACGAGATCCAGTTTGTGCTTACTCCCGATCGTGGAAGCCGCCACGAGGTTCCGCAAATGTCCGCTGTCCATCACGTCACGCCCGTCGAATCGCACGACCACATCGCCGCGCTTCAGTCCGGCTTTTTCGGCAGAGCCCTTCGCCTGCACATCGGTCACGATCGCGCCCTTCACATCCGGGAGACGAAAGACCTTGCCCAACAGGGGAGAGACATCTTGCGTCGAGGCGCCGAGGAATCCACGGACCACACGCCCGGTCTTGAGCAGGCTCTGCATGGCAGACCTGGCCATATTGCTGGGAATGGCAAAACCGACGCCGACGCTTCCACTGGTCGGACTCGCGATGGCGGTATTGATGCCGATCAGTTCTCCATTGAGGGTCACCAGCGCGCCGCCGGAGCTGCCGGGATTGATGGGGGCATCGGTCTGAATGAAGTCTTCGAAATCGGCGACGCCGACATCGGCGCGTCCGACGGCACTGACAATGCCGAACGTGACACTGCGGCTCAAACCCAGCGGGTTTCCGATCGCGAGCACAAATTCACCGACGGCGAGTGTGCTCGAATCCCCCCACGTGACCGTCGGCAGATTGGCCGCCTGAATTTTCACGAGCGCCACGTCGGTCTTCGGATCGGTGGCCACCACTCGTCCTTTGTATTGCCGCCGGTCGGCAAGAATCACTTCCACATCGACCGCATCGGCAATGACATGGTTATTCGTCATGATATAGCCGTCCGCCGACACGATGACCCCGGAGCCTTGGCCATATTGCCGCCGTGTCGTAGGCGCGTCCTTGAACAGACCGAACGGAAGCGCCTCGTCACTGAATGCTTGATCGCGGACCATGACCGTGGAGGCGATGCTGACGACAGAGGGA
>JBDSKU010000388.1:0-7595 GCA_039916745.1 Nitrospiraceae bacterium | reverse complement strand
CTGGGCATTTGTGTGAATCCCATCCTGACGATACCGCTGGAGCTGCCGATCACGTGCCGCCAGGACGCGCGATCGAATTGTGGCGGAACTTTCCGGCATAGGCCCACGATCGTGCAAGTCGCGCACGGAGAGCGGGGGAACTTCGATATGCATGTCGATACGGTCTTGGAGAGGCCCCGACAATTTGGCTCGATAGCGGCGGATTTGCTGCGGGCTGCAGACACATTCACGCGTACGATCCCCATAGTAGCCGCAGGGACAGGGATTCATCGCCGCGATCAACATGAAGTGTGCCGGGTAGCGGAGCGAGCCACTGGCCCTCGTCAACGTCACATGCCCATCTTCCAGAGGTTGTCGTAATCCGTCTAAAACGGGACGTCGGAACTCAGGAGATTCATCCAAAAACAACACACCATTATGGGCGAGAGATACCTCTCCAGGCCGTGGGACGGTCCCGCCTCCGATGAGACCCGCATCAGAAATACTGTGGTGTGGTGCGCGAAAGGGACGGACAGTCAACAGCGGACGATCGGCCGTCAATTGTCCCGATATGCTATGGACGCGAGTCGTCTCGATCGCTTCCTCCTGCTCCATAAGGGGGAGAATCGTCGGAAGTCGTTTGGCCAACATCGTCTTGCCGGATCCAGGAGGCCCCACCATCAAGAGATTATGGCCTCCGGCTGCAGCGATCTCCAGGGCACGCTTGGCGTGATCCTGCCCCTTCACATCGCCATAGTCGTCATCCTCTGCAGGACGGGTGGCAAAGAACCGATCACGGTCGACGTGGGCCGGAATCAGCGTAACTGTACCATTCAAAAAGGCTACGGCCTCGGGGAGCGTATGCAGTGGATACGCCATTACGCCCTGGACCATCGCGGCCTCTTGGCTATTCTCAGCCGGCAAGAGCAGGCGATAATCAGACCGGCAGGCGATGCCAATGGATAAAGCACCGGTAATGGCTTTGATCTGTCCGTCCAGCGAGAGCTCACCGACACAAACGCAGCCTCGAACCTTTTCGGGGGGAATGACTTCCTCAGCGACGAGAATCCCAATGGCAATCGCCAGGTCGAGTCCGGACCCTTCCTTCTTGATACCGGCCGGCGCCAGGTTTACGGTGATTTTCTTGGCAGGGAAATGGAAGCCTGTATTTTTGAGCGCGGAGCGAACCCGATCACGGCTCTCTCTCACCGTAGCATCTGGAAGGCCGACGACCGAGAATTGTGGAAGCCCACCGGCAATATCGACTTCCACATCGATCAGATGCGCATCGATTCCGACGAGTGCCGCACTCAGAACCTTTGCAAGCATGAGTCACTCCGGTGCACGATAAAAGGCTGATGGATTATAGAAACCCTCTCCTTGTGTTTCAACCGAAACAGCCAGAGACCAAGGAATATGGTTCCATTTCAACAGCTGCAGTCACAGCAATGACATCGACTTGGACTCCAGTAGGCAGCAATAACCATGTTCTCACGCGAGAACTTCGAGGGTCCGCTTGGGTGACACAATGAAAGAACACTGCTGGCGGACTTTTTCAGCATCCTGCTAGTACCCCTTCTTCCCCTTCTGTATAATCCCTCCTATGTCAGTCCCCTCTCACTCCCTGTGGTCGTGCCTATCGAAACATATTTCACAGATCATATTGCCTGGCTCCCTCTCTATCTGTGTGCTCCTTGGTGCCATCATTATGGGGACAGGTGGTCCGGTCCTAGCCCAAATGCCCGGTCGAACAGGCACCCCCTCCGGACCGATTGGCGCCTCGATGGCCGCACTTGCGATCCTGCAAGATGCCGATGTACTTCCACCAGAAGGTACTCCTGAGGCGAATCGTGTGATCAAGGTGGTCATCCAATTTCAATCGGTGTTCATGAAGAGCGCTGATCCAGACGTGCTCGCGTTTCTGAATCAGGCGGTGGCGGCACAAGAGAAGCTCCCTACCGACGAAACCCTGTTACGATTCCGTTCGTCAGGCTGGACTTCAGAGGTCCTGGAAGCGCTCAATGAACAGTGGGTTACCTTGCCTATCGATCAGCGCGAACGGTTAGCGCCAGGCTTTCGCCAATTCAATGTGAGCCTGGAGGATTTCGGTTGGTTGATCGAGCTCGTCGCAAAGGCACGTATCGCCTTCGAGCAACGGGGACAGCATATTCACCAGGTCTTTGCGCAACGACGGCGGGAGATGCCGGGCGGCGCACAGTAACCGCAACAGGAGGACACAATGGCCACGAAAGCTTATATCCTAATCAAGGTCAAAGCAGGACGAACGAAAGATGTGCTCCAGGCACTCAAACGTCTTCCCGGCGTCGAACAAGCTCATTCCTGTTTCGGTCGGCCTGACATCATTGTGTTCATCAGCGTCACGGACGAACGAGCCCTCTCGGATGTCGTGATCACGAAGATTCACCAAATCGAAGGAGTAGAAGAAACCGATACGCACATCGTCGCTGATGCCTAGTAAGTGCGGAGAAACTGTTGAGAGCCTTCCGGGAATCGACGGTTGAGATCTCGGGAGGATAACAAGGCTACAGCCCAGCAGGATGCTCAAAAAGGCCGTCCAGCAAGGCCGCAGCGAGTGAAGAACCGAGGCGTACCCTCTGGGTACGTTGAGGGTCTGAACGATGCGAGAACGAAGCTGGCGGACTTTTTCAGCATCCTGCTAGCGGAGAAAAGAGACGTCGACAGTAGCGCCACCTTGTTCTGCTGAACGGTAGCAGGCGTCGGCCACCTCGACGGCTCGACAGCCATCACACCCGGTGATAGAGGGAGGGGTCTTCGTCTCGATGGCATGGACGAACGCCCGGAGTGTGGCAAGAATCGTCTGCTGCGGTTGGACCACCCATTCCTGAGGGGCGCGGTCACCGATGACCGCGGTCACTCGATGGTGAAACCAATCGGCGGCAAGCTGCCCCTGAGTTCCCACCCATTCCGTTCTCGCCACCCGTCCTGCTGAAACTCGTGCAATGTCCATGATGCATCGTAGACCGCTCGTCGTCTGAGCCTGCACGATCGCCATCGTCTCCGGTGCAATAATCAGGGGCTGGTCCAATTCGCACCGGACATTGACCACTGCCTCGCCGGTGAGAAAGGGCACCAGATCCAACAGGTGAACCCCAAATTCCAAGAGCGCCCCGCGTTGACCTGGTATCGGCGCCTGAACCTGAGCGCTGGCTTTCGCTTCAATCCGGCTGGTGAAGGTGGCGTACCGGAGCCGGTCGATCTCCGGCAAGTGCTCTCTCAGCAACAGAATCGTTGAGTCGAAGCGCATGGTCTGTGCGGTCATCAGCATCACGCCTGCCTCTTCTGCTGCCCTCACCATCGTCCGTGCTTCATGGCCTGTCGGCGCTAACGGCTTTTCGATAAGAATCGGCTTTCCCGCCTTCACAGCCTCGAGACAAATCTCAGGTGAAAGCGACGGAGGGCTCACCGCAACGATAGCCTCTACCTGTGGGTCCGCGATCAAAGCGCGATAGTCCCCATAGATAGGGAGATCTTTCGTCGAGAGTGGCGGTGGCTCCGCCTCGATTCGTTTTCGGCAGAGCGCAACGAGGCTCGCTCCTGGCAGATCATGGAGCAAATGGTGGACATACCGACTGCCATGCCGACCGACACCAATCAGACCAATTTTCAGTGACATCGTCGCCCTCCAAACCGTATCGATGTAAAAACTGTAGTCGGCCGCACAGGCGGGGTCAACTGCACCTCACCCCCTTGCCGCAAGATTGACAACCCGACAATACGCTCCCTATAGTACTCCCGCATCGCATGAATCCTGTCTCAAGATGACAACACTCAGTATAGCCTTGATGGAAAAGAGATTGCCGCAATGATATCCACCCTCGCCCCGTTTACGTTGGATCAAATCGGTACCGGCACGGCACGCTTTCCGAGCGGCGTCGCCATTCCTACGCTGACAGATGCCGCCGTCGATCCCTATATTCAGACACGCATCTCGAAACATGTCCATGTGGAATGTGTCCAGTTTTGGCCTCAGCCCAAAGGACTCTACCCCGGGCTTATTCTCCTGCACGAAGAATGGGGGCTGACCGCGCAAATCAAAGATCTTGGTGCCAGATTGGCTTGTGAAGGTTATGGCGTCATCATCCCAAATCTGTACGGGCGGCTAGGCGGCATGGTGACGGCAAATGCAGAGGTGGCAGATGCACTGATGGGCAAGCTGAATGAGACGCTCGTCCTCCAAGACATCAATTCCTGCTGTGAATTTCTCAATACCCGCGATCACATAAAGCAAAATATTCATGGCGTCGTCGGCTACGGCATGGGTGGATCGTACGCGCTCCGATTTGCCTGTCAACGGAAACGGCTTCGAGCTGCAGTCGCCTATTACGGGCGAGTGGCGCAACCGGAAACAGAGATCAGCAGCCTGTATCCTCCCCTACTCTACCACCAAGCCGGGCAGGATAAGTGGGCGCCGGCTCCGCATGTCGATCGATTACGTGCCGCTGCGACGGAACATAAGAAACGCGTCGAAATCAGGACCTACCCCAATGCCCCCCATGCATTTTGCAATGAGCAACGTGTGGAGAGCTATCGTGCCGATGCAGCGGCGGAAGCCTGGGAAGCCACCGCGGCCTTTCTCAAGACCTGTTTCCAGGGCCTTTAGTAAAATACCCCACCGTGCCATGTGAAGAGTCCAGGCTTGAGGCTGCGAGCAGAAGCAGGGTACAGTAACGTCATGAGCCCTTATATCCCGTTCATTCGACCGGCTCGATCTCATATCGGCTTCGTCTTTGCCATCCTGCTAGTCTCTGTATTCGTAGCCTGCCCGAATGCCAAGGCCGACGAATCTCTTCCAACTGCCTTACCAGCTTTCGCATCGATCATGCAGGCTCAATCCGCTCAACTCGGTAAGCTGGAGTCTGACAAGGAAGCCATCAGCCTCTTTGTGTCGACAATTGGTCCCGCCATTCACATGGGGGATGCAGCGCGGACATTGGGAACCACCGCCTTGCCTGCCAAACTCGCGAAGGAACTTCTGGTGCCGGATTTGACGGCGGCGGTCCAGCGGCTGATGGGCAGTCTGGCCGCCTGGAAGCTTGCGGTTACCATCCGGCAAGCTGTGAAAGAGCAACAATTGACGACTATACCCGAGCGATTATCCGGAACCACACCATCTCATGCATGGCTCGATCAACAAGGCAGTGCCTCCTGGCATGAGGCACTCCATCAACTCGCTACAGTGGTGGCCTCCCCGGAATGGACCAAGGTGAATCAGGGAGAGCCTGCAGCGCCCCTGTTGGTGACGATCTTAGAACGAGCCACTCGCCTGGAAGTGGACGCCATGCAAGCCAGCTATCAGGAATGGGATCGGATACGGAATTGGAAGGACCGGGTGCGTGGGCTCCGTGGGCAGGCTCGCCTCTGCGGAACCTGGCAATGGATCATCCATAACCATCAGCAACACCATCAAGAGCAAAAGCTTTCATTGCTCTTTCCTCCACCCGGAAATATCCAGGCGACGCTGCCGGGACTCGTGGAAACGATCGTGTTGGGCGAGAACGTCTATCTACGGTGGGAAATCGATGGTCGGGCCCAAGAAGATAGCCTGCAATTCAGCAAAGAAGGCAAGGGGCTCGAAGGGACCTTTGTGAACTCCCAAGGAGGGTGGGGCGCAATCAGCGGTAAGCGAACAGCCGGCTGTGCACCCTAACTTGCAGACTTCGTGATACGGGCATCACGCCAGACTCTCCAACCCAAGAGTATCCAACCTGCCAAGAACGCCAACCCGCCGATCGGGGTCACAGCTCCCATCCAGCGTATCCCTGCCAGGGCCACGACATACAGACTGCCTGAAAAAAGAACAATCCCGAGGATAAAGAGCCATCCTGTCTGCTCAAGTCGCTGCTCCGGGTAGCAATCAATTGCCCAAGACACTATACAAAGCCCAAAGGCATGATACATTTGATACCGGGTGGCGGTATCGAATACTTGCAGGCTGTGTGCGTCCAGAATCTCCTTGAGTGCATGGGCGCCAAAGGCGCCTGCGGCGACAGCAGATCCAGCGAAGACCGTTCCCAGCACTAGAAATCTTTGAGAGAGCGACCGACTGATCATGGGAACCTCTGAACAGATTTCCAGAAAACTATTGTGACAAAAGTGAGCTCCGATGGCGAACTTGCCCCACACCACGATAGCCGCATTGGCGATGGATTCTAGCAGAAAGCACTGAGTCTCGATATGCCTCTCGAATGCCCCCGCTGTTTATTTACCAATTCCGATTCTGCTTCCACTTGCGAATGTGGGTACGATCTGACTCCGCAAATCCGCAAAGTCACTGGTGCGACGACCGTCACATTCCGAAGGGTTGACCGTCGTATCGAAAGTTTCAGCATGACCCAAGAATGGTTTGCCATCGGAATGGTTGCGGTATGGATGCTCCTGACGATCGGAGAATGGATCCGCATTCGTCCGGAGTTAGGGATGAGGAAATCTCTCAATCTCATTCAGGACAGCATCCTCCTCAGTCTCACCGACTTAGCCGGTGCCCTGATTATCGGAACACTTGGGTGGATCGTGGTGTGGATTATCTTGTCCTATGAAGGCCGTCGGCTTCGCCCCTGCCCAAAACGTACGACACTTGCGGTCACCATCGTGTCAGCCGGACTTTTATTTATGAGTCGATGGATTGCACCGGATGTCTTGGTGCAGCATGTGATACAGATGGCGATTATCCTGAGCATCGCCGTCTTTGCCTACTTTGCAGGCTGTCGGGGCTGGCTGGGAAAATGGTAGCAGTGGTGCCGGAGGCCGGGATTGAACCGGCATGGGCGGTTTAAGCCCGAGGGATTTTAAGTCCCTTGCGTCTGCCAATTTCGCCACTCCGGCAGCAAAAGCCGCAGTGGCCGGACTCTAACATCGGGGTGCCGGTCGGTCAAGGTCATCATAGTTGGCGCAAACAGCCCGGCTACAAGCTGTTTGCGCCATCAGTTTCTTCGCTGCGTAAACCGCTTCAATTAGACCGCTTCAATCCGCAGTCTCTGCTCATCCTTTTGGACCAACGCCTTGCTGCGATCCATCACGTCTTTCACCCCGGATTGGACCGAGCGACTCCAACGAGTCGCTTGCAATTGAGCTTTTTTCGCATAGCGACCGACATCACGCCTGGTTTCGGCTCCCGTTTGCGGCGCGAAGAGTAATCCAATCCCCGCTCCGATCACCGCCCCACCTGCCACCAACGCTGCTACCTTTGCGACCTGACGTCCCTGGTCTGACATGGTGAACCTCCTTGAAACGGTTAAATGAGAAACATGATTGTCGGCCCGCTGCACAGTCATATGCATTCTCTTCAGCAGTAAGCATGCCAGACGAATAACCACGAAAATATCCCATAATTCGATGCAGCTCTCGCTCGAGGATTAAGAGCCATTAATTCTCAGTTGTGTTTTCCTCACAGATCGCAACACAGGCGTGACAGAAAACCAACAGACGAAAGTGGTAGGCGTCGCAAACTGGCCTCTGGCAACGATCAGACGGAGGATTCCCTGCGGCACACCCGCGTGCTTGCAATGATCAAGATCCTCACCTATGATCCTGCCAACAGGCCACATGAGGCATACATGAATTCCTTGCACGCAATC
>JBDSKU010000387.1:0-10440 GCA_039916745.1 Nitrospiraceae bacterium | reverse complement strand
CATGATCATTCCTATGCCGGATTATCGTCCGAAGTATCCGAAAATCGATCCGGAAGAGGTTATTAATCCCAACCATCCGAATCTCACGATTTGGGGGAATAAGATTGAAGCCTGCATCTTCATCGGCGTGCATTGCCATTATGCCAACTTGACCTTGAAAATGATCCGTGCGGGAACGAACTGTCTGACGATGGCGATCTGTGCGGAGCAGGGCCACGAAGATGCCATGCTGACGATTCGGGATTCGGATATCGTCAAGTTGAAGAAGACGGCTCAGGTCTTCAAGCGGGTGCGCGAGGAAATGGGCATCAAGCTGCCGGAGAACGGCGAAAACGTGCGTTTTACTGGGACGCAAGCAAGAGTCCATGGTGGAAAAACTCACACGAATCCCCTTACCTTTGCCCCCGTGACGGTGGGCGTTGCCGGTGCGGCCGCCTTCGGCCATTCAGCCGAGCAGATGAAGCGTGAAGGCTAAGCAAGGTCGAATAGTACAGGCGATATAGCCGAGAGGTGTCACAATGAGCGAAACAGTCAAAGCAGCAGAAGCGCCAAGCCAGCCGGTCGCCAGGAAAGATCCCCATGCCGAAGCCAAGCGGCAGAGGGTGGTGACGCCGGAATATATGTTCCTCGAGGCCCCGCGAACGAAAGAGTTCATTACGGGCAGCGAAGCAGCCAAAGAAGCCATTCGGCGATCCAATGTGGATTTGGCCATTGCCTATCCCATTACCCCACAGAGCGAAACGATGCAGCTCGTCGGGGTATTGTATGGCGAAGGTTATGTGAAAGAATATTACCGCGGCGAAGAAGAAGTCGGTGTGATGGCGGCGATTGCCGGCGGTTCCAGATCCGGCGTCCGTTGCTATACGGCGACAGCCGGTCCTGGTACGTTGCGTGGTCTTGAAGGTATTGCATCATGGCCCGGGCATCGGTTGCCCGTTGTCGCTATGTTCACTTGCCGCGTCGTCAATGCTCCATTGGCCATTCAGCCGGACAATATCGAAGTCGCGTACTTGTTGAACTGCGGCATGATTGTGTTCCATGCCGAGAATCAACAAGATATGTACGATTTCACGTTGGCGGGTTTCACGATCAGCGAGAAAAACGATGTGACGCTTCCCGTCGGTGTCTGCTGTGACGGATTCTTTGTCACGCATGCCCGCGGGTATGTCCGAATGCAAGACCGCAGCATGAAGCTGCCTCCTCGTGAGGCTTGGCGCGGTGCGGTGCCGGTGCTCGATGCGGAGAATCCTCCCGCCCGTTTGTCCCGAGATGCGCCGGTGCAGAAGTCGAACTTCATGGCCTATAACATCCATGCAGTTTGGCAGCAGGAAGTATGGGCGGCGGTTGAGCGGTCCCGCAAGTACATCAATCAGTATATGGGTGGGTTGCTCACGGCAGAAAATGTCGATGGCGCCGAGGCGGTGATCATCGCCTCAGGCAGTGCAGCGGCTCAGTCGCGTGAAGCGGTCCGTATTTGTGCAGAAAAGGGTATCAAGATCGGCTTGATCAAGATCCGGTCGCTCCGTCCGTTCCCGACGAAAGAGTTGCGGGAGCTCTGTGGAAAAGCGAAGCTCATTGTTGTCCCGGAGTTCAACTATCCAGGATGGCTGGCAAAAGAGGTGGCCACTGCGATTTACGGATTCTCCAATGCCAAGATCATCGGTGGGCCAAGAGTATATGGCGGTCAGTCGATGCCGGTGGAGTTGATTGTGGACGAAGTCGAGTCCGGTCTGACCGGAAAGAAGTCGACCAACGTTGCTCAGTCTTCCATCATGGGTGGAGCCGTCAATCAGGATGATGTCGCGCACTTCATGCGCAGCATCTAGAATAGGCTTCAAGGAAAAAACAAAGAGCCCGATCCTGAATGGATCGGGCTCTTTTGTTTTAAGATGTTTCAACCTGTTAGCTTTCAGCTGTGAAGAGCTGACAGGTAATTATTGATGGCCGAAGACTACCCCTGCAGTTCGTCTTGCACCAGGTCTTCAGTCTCCGGCATGCCATAGGCCACATACTTGGCATAGGAGAGATAGATCATGGCGCTGTCTCTCATCGCCTTGGAGCCTTGCGATAAGCGGAAGACCTGGTCAGGGTTATGAGATGGAGTTGCCCCCATCGTTTCCACGTGGCCTTGGAGAAGCAGGGTGAATCGCTCCATTGAGTTTTCAACATCTTTGTAGGCTAATAAAATTGCATCTGTCATGGTTGTCCTCCTAATCAACATCAGCTTACACTATGCCCATGCAACCCTTCAACGAGAAGAAATCAACTAGCCTGTCACCAGAAATTCTCAGAGCTTTGGCACAGGTGTCGTCCGAGCGAAGTCTTCAGGGTGACGCGTTAGCGCAGGCGGTCGTCAACCTCTCGCGTCTCTTTACCACCGCACGCGCAGCATTGCCGCCGAGGTACTTGGATGATCCTGTCCACGCGGCTGCCTATGCATCGTATTTTCTTCCCGTGAACCTCTCCAAAGTTCAAGTCTTGTTAGATGAGCTGCCAAACGGCAGCGAACGGGAAACTCCAGATCGTCCGATGGCGGTGCTTGACCTCGGCTGTGGTCCAGGAACGGGTTCCGTCGCCCTCTTGGATTGGCTGTGGCATCGCAGCCCTGAGCGCGCGAAGTCTGTGTCGGTCCTGGCGACAGATGGTTCTCTCGCGCCACTGCAGGATACGAAGAGATTGTGGAACGCCTATTGCCAGGAGGTTGAGATATCCAGTGAAGGTCTCCGATGTATCGTAGGCAATCTCGAGCATCCACTCAAAGGCGATCTAGGTAAGCAGATTGTGCGGGGCGGGCCGTATGACCTGATTATCATGGCGAATTGTCTGAACGAAATGTTTTCGGTATCGGTCGATCCCCCTGCTGAACGTGCCACGGTTGTTGCGCAACTTCTACCGTTTCTCGCACCGCATGGAACGATCATGATCGTTGAGCCGGCGTTACGGCAAACGGCTCGTGCTCTGCACGAGGTGCGTAACCACCTGCTCAAACAGGGTATTTGTACAGTGTATAGTCCCTGCCTGCATGAAGGGGCCTGTCCTGCGTTGGACCGTCCAGACGATTGGTGCCATGAGGAGCGACCCTGGCAGACGCCTCCTGCAATTGCCAAGATCGATCGGGAAGTGGGGTTTATTAAAGACGCGCTGAAGTTTTCCTACCTGCTCTTGCGTACCGACGGTCGTACCATTGTATCGCGGAGCCCGCAGACCTTCCGGGTCGTGAGCGAACTACGAGAATTGAAGGGGGAGAAACGAGCCTGGCTGTGTAATGAAACAGGGCGCTTCGAAGTTGGTCGACAGGATCGGCTCGCCTCATCTGAGAATGCGGCGGTTGATGCATGGCATCGTGGCGCCATCGTAAAGATTGAACGAATTGTGCGAAAAGAAAAAGATGGGAAGGTGTCGGTGTTAGGGCGAATTGAGCGCGACGCAGCGGTCGAGATCGTCCGTCCCGTCTGAAACTCGCCAATCAAGACGAAGGAAGCGTGCGTCCGCTCACTCCTGCGCTTCCCGCGGTACTCCTTCCACGGCGCTCTGAAGCAGAAGGAGGAGGTGGCCTGGTCGTCCTCCTGCTCGCGGAACGCGTGCCCTCGGAAGGGCCTTGTTCGACGCGCGCAATAGAGGATCAACCAGGCCACCTCCTGGAAAAACAAACGAGCAAGCTTGGAGGGACCATTGTCCGTTAAACGCGTGTGCGTATGGAGTCAGCCCTGCCATCCCATCCCTAGTTAAAGAGTGGGGCGTGGACAGAACGTTGATGGGCCTGTCCCTGCTAGGAGTTGAGAGCAGACATCTTCCTTGATACTTGAGAGAGTTGAGAAGCGATTCAACAGGTGGAAGAATTACCTCACAGTTTGCAGCCTGTGTTGGCGTACTATGTTGGCTAGCATGCTCAACGGTTAGGAGTCGCAGCTCTTATGCCCGTCCCACAGCAGTTGATAGGTCGGCTCGCGCGCTCTGTCTAACCCCTAATCTTTGAAACGGGTGTTGAAGAAACGCCATACTCCTCTACGCGCGGCACAGTCTTTTTAGTAGGCTATGAAGGTAGGCCCTATGTATTAACTGCATGCCATGCGCTCCAACCCGAGAATCTTGTGCCAATTTGCGTATTCCCTTCGGACACTTCACACCAGCTCATTCCGCTAGCTGATCTGTTTTACGTTCCCCAGTCGCTCGAAGCCGATGATTTTATGGATCTTGCTCTGATAGCGATTGACACAAAGCGGATAACTCACCAGGAAGTTGCGAAGGCAAGGCTAATCGATCTTGCTCTCTCTTGCGGTGAGTGGAAGAGATATGCGAGCGAAACACAGTTCTTTGTTATCGGCTATCCTGAGGAACGGTCGATCTACAATTATGAAACTCATGAGTTTCGCGCAGACCGTATTATTCTACTTGGGCGCTACGGTGGCCCGTCCAATTTGCCGTACCTCCATCTTCTATCGATCCCAGACACCTTGTCACTGAAAACGTTTAGTGGGCTTAGTGGAGCTCCTGTCTTTGCGTGGGTTGAACTGCCGATGCAGCGGCCAACACCAGTTTTCTGTGGAATGGTGCTGCGAGGAACCCCAGAGTCAGGTCTGGTTCACTTCCTTGACCGTGATGTACTCCTAGATGCCTTGAGTATCAAACGTCAGCTTGAACTGCAAGTTCCCAAAGAATGACGCACACCATCTCAGTCAAGACGGCCTTCGAAGCTGATGATAGGCGACGAGGTTAAAAGCGACTCGTCGCCGCCCACTTCCCCTTTAGAATAGCGCTGAGCAGTTCTGCTCCGAGAATCACGAAGGTAAGGGGACAGTCAATTAGCGAGCGGATGCGGTCCGAAGGAGGCCGAGTACTATTTGACACTGGATTTGTGAAGCAAGAAGTCAGCAAGTTGCGCAGGCCTGCAGGTGCGAAGCTTACTGCAGGTCGAGCCAAGCATTGAGCAGCGCAGGATCGGTTAGCGGTGTTAATTCTGTTCAATGAATAGAAGGAAGAACACCGGTCTAAGGAGATAGAGGGGCCGTTAATCGGCTTCCGGTTCAGAGTTCCCGTGCTGGTGACTCACCCTGTCTTCGTCGAACATCTCAGCCATTTCCTCGGCCATCATGGCACTATCGTCTTGAATGGCAATGAGCGGGATTTCTTTTCTCACCCGAGCCACGGGCTCAGGGGCAGGACTTTCAGGCGCTTTCGCTGGATCTTTTGGTGTGTCACTCATGGGTAGAGTATACACGATGTTGAGGGTGAAAAGGGGCTCTATTCAAAGGCTTCCAAGGAGGACCGTTCTGGGAACGTCTTTTGGCATGAGGTACAGGTTAGAAAATAGATGGACTCCCGGACGGACATGGTAATGCGGAAATTGAGGGTTACGCCACGGTGTTGGCAGGTCGGACAGGACATCTCCTTGAGCCGGTAAGGGATATCCGGTTGTGTGCGCTGGTAGAACTCCATATCCGTGTAGATCGGAAAGCTGTAGTAGCACTTCTTGCAGACGCCTCGCCATTCCCCATCCGCCTGCATAAAGCGTTGATCGACCCCGAAGCGTGACTCCTTACAGATCGCGCATTGAACGGTCTCAAGTCTGGCTTCAACTTCTTTGACGGTAAGGCTGGGCATTCAGTAAGTTCCTTGCACAGAAGTGGGCGATATTGCGTGTCTAGTATAACGTTCACGGAGAAGCGAGCGCAACGGGATCTGTCAGGGATTTTCTCTTGACCTGATTACGGCGCTGCCTATACTGAGAGGGACGATGCACTTTATAACCGAAACCCTCCTGGTTGGAAATATCAACGACGCGAGCGAGCCGCCAGCACAGGTCAGTGCGGTGCTCCTGGTCGCGGCTGAATTCACCACACAACCTCCCACATGGCTCTCGTATGGCAGGATTCCGTTTTCAGAATATGCTGAAGCCGAGCCTCTTCTATTGGACCGGGCCGTGAGCTGGGTCGAGCAGCATGTTTCTGACAATCGGGTGATGGTCTGCTGCCGTGCCGGGATGAGCCGGTCTGTATCGGTGGTCATGGCTTATCTTTGCTGTGTCCAGGGGATGGCCTATGCGGAGGTTTTTAAGTTGGTCACGACTCGCCGACCTGGCGCCATGCCCCTTCCAAATTTGGAGAAAGCCATCATTCAGGTTCGGCTCCTTCGCCACACTCGCACGATGGACAAGCCAGGTCTCGCTCCACGCCGAACCTCAGGCTCGTAGTTCCGGTAACGAGTACGATCTTTCCCACAGCAGTTCTTCTTCCACATTGCCTTTCACTTGTGGCTCATGGCCTAATCCCCCTGATTAGAATAGGCGCATCACTTTAGCAGGATCTCTTTCGATGCCGGAATTACCAGAAGCAGAGGCCGTTGCCCGTCAGATACGGGATCGTTTACTTGGCGCGCAACTTAGCGAGTGCCAGGTGGGCCGGGCGGATATTGTTCGTGAAGGGTTATCCACGCTCTCGTGGTATCGCGGTGCGCGGCTGGAAGATGTAGCGCGATATGGCAAGAGCGTGGCGCTGGGGTTCAGAAAAGAGGGTGAGCGTCGATATGTCGTTGCGGAGCTCGGTATGACCGGCCTCTTGCTCTTTCACGAGACGAAGACGAAACATCCCCAGCACGTGCATGTTCGCATGTCGTTCACGGAGGGCCGTGAATCGGAGCTGCGCTATTGGAATCCCAGACGGTTCGGACGGATGTCCATGCTGGATCAGGCGGGACTCGATGCCTATCGTGCCCGTCGCTTTGGGATAGATCCTCTGGTGGTGTCGCGCGATGAGTTCATCTGTCTGATGGAAGCCAAGCGTGGCAGGCTCAAGCCGCTGTTGATGCACCAGCAAGTAATCGCGGGGATCGGGAATATCTATGCGAACGAAATTCTCTTCCGCGCCAGGCTCCATCCGAACCGTGAGGTGAATCGGCTGCGCGTAGCGGCGATTGTCACGCTCCATGAGACCATGCAATCGGTGCTGCGCGAGGCGATTTCTTGCGGCGGATCGAGCGTGAAGGATTTCTTCGCGCCGGATGGCACGGAAGGCCAATACAAGCGTCATCACCTTGTCTATGGCAAGGAAGGGCAGCCCTGCCCCAACCATTGCGGACGGGCAATTATCCGTCTTCAAAGTGAACGAAGCTCGTTTTTTTGCCCAGCCTGCCAATCAAATCGATTCAGGTGATAGTTCTTGCCTAAGCCATGCAGGAAGATTCTGGGCGTATGGCATATTTTCTTCCATGCTTTCATTGTCTTATGCGCGATGCGCGCCAGGTGTTCTTATCGATAGGCCTTTTGAGCCAATGGACTTAGTTCCTCTGGTGTATTGAGTCGTCCAACCGATTTCGTTAGAATCCTCCTCCTTTACAATTGTTTCTCACCATTCTGAAGGAGTGACGTCATGGCAAAGGTGCTCGAAGGTCCCGGGATGGGGCTGATGAAGAAGTGGGGTATCACGGTCCCAAACTATGTCGTCGTCACTTCGGTTGACGAATTGACGAAGCTCGGTCAAGCCAATGAATGGCTTAAGAAATCCAAGTTGGTGGTCAAGGCGCATGAAGCGCTCGGCTCCCGGTTCAAGCTCGGATTGGTGAAGGTCGATCTTGATTTCAAGGCGGCGGAAGCCGCAGCGAAGGAGATGCTCGGCCGTCAGGTCGGCAGCATCACCGTCTCGCAAGTGATCGTGTCCGAAATGATTCCGCACAAAGAAGAATATTATTGTGCGGTGAAGTCTACCCGTGAAGGGACGGACATTCTGGTCGCGAATTGCGGCGGCATCGAAGTCGAGTCGAATTGGGATCGCGTGAAGCGATTGGCCTTGGAAGTCGGGCAGCAGCCCTCGGCAGCGGCGCTTGAGAAGGTGGCGAAGGATGCGGGTTTTACCGGTCCACTCGTGAAGAAGATGGCCGATTTTGCCGGTAAAATGTTTGCGTGTTTCGACAGTGAAGATGCGCAGTATTTGGAAGTGAATCCCGTCGTGTTACGCGAACACGACAGTGAGCTCATCGCGTTGGATGCAGTCACGCTCCTCGACGGCGATGCCAAGTTCCGGCATCCGGATTGGAACTTTGCCTTTGCTGCAGAATTCGGCCGTGCCTATTCCAAGCACGAAATGGAAGTCATGGCAGTCGACTCCAAGATTAAGGGGTCAGTCAAATTTATCGAGATTCCTGGTGGCGATACGGCGATGCTCCCGGCAGGCGGTGGCGCCAGCGTCTATTATTCCGATGCCGTTGTTGCGCGTGGGGGCAAGCTCGCCAATTACGCCGAATACTCAGGAGATCCACCGGACTGGGCGGTTGAAGTGTTGACGGATAAGGTCTGCTCATTGCCCGGGATCAAGAACATCATCGTCGGCGGGGCGATTGCCAATTTCACCGACGTGGTGAAGACGTTCGGCGGCATCATCAACGGATTCCGCAAGGCAAAGTCGGAAGGGAAGCTCAAGGGCGTGAAAATCTGGGTGCGTCGCGGAGGCCCGCGAGAGAAGGAAGGGCTCGACGCGATGCGCGCACTCAAGGACGAAGGGTTTGATATCAACGTCTTCGACCGTAACACGCCGCTCACCGACATCGTTGATAAGGCGCTACAAAAACAGTAACGAGTGCTGAGACTTGAGTGCTGAGCGGCAAGAACTGTTCTTCAACTTAGCACGCAGCACTTGGCACTCAGCACTGAAAGAAGAGGGAGATCCCGATGAGTATCCTGGCAAATAAAGATACCTATGTGGTCATTCAGGGCGGCGTTGCAGGTGTCAATGCCGCGCGCCGGATGGCCGAGTTTTGCTACTTGATCAAACGCTCGCTGAACGTGTTGGCTTTTGTCTATCCGCCTGATGCCGGCAAGGCACACGAGATTCCATACGGCAGTGGCCTGGTGACCGTCCCCATCTATAAGACTGTCGCGGAAGCCACCAAGAGCCATCCCCAGGTCAACACCAGTCTTGTATATATCGGTGCGGATCGTGCACTGAAAGGCGGGATGGAAGCCCTGGACGACCCGCATATCAAGGTGGTCTCCATGATCACCGAGGGTGTGCCTGAGAAGGATGCCAAGATCCTGGGCCGTCATGCGACCAAGCTCGGAAAGGTCTTCAATGGCCCTTCGTCGATCGGTATTGTCTCGGCCGGTTCCTGTCGCCTCGGCGTGATCGGTGGTGCCTTCGACAACTTGGTGTTGTCGAAGCTCTATCGAGAAGGTTCCTTCGGCGTCATCACCAAGTCGGGCGGTCTCTCCAACGAAATTATCTGGATCTGCTCGCAGTTTGCCGACGGTATCACGACAGCCATCGGAATCGGCGGCGATGCCTATCCGGGAACCGACTATGTGAGTTATCTCGAGATGTTCGAGAACGATCCCCAAACGAAGGCGGTCATCATCGTCGGCGAAATGGGAGGCGATCTCGAAGAGCGGGCCGCTGAGTGGTACGGCGCTAAGAAGCGGCGCGTCAAGTTGATGGCCGTGGTCTCCGGATTCTGTCAGGAAAGCCTGCCAAAGGGGATGAAGTTCGGTCACGCTGGCGCGAAGGAAGGTTTGAAGGGCGAAGGGTCGGCTCGTGCCAAATCCGATGCCTTGAAAAATTCCGGTGCGATTGTTCCGGCGACATTTGGGGCTTTGGGTCCGGCGATCAAGGAAGTCTATCAGGAGATGTTGAAGTCCGGTCAGGTGAAAGAGCCTGTCGAACCGGCTTCACTGCCGAAATTGCCCAAGAGCATTGAAGCGGCCATGAAGGCCGATGAAGTCATGGTTGCCCCGCTGATCCGTACCACGATCAGCGATGACCGCGGCGACGAACCTTGCTACGACGGGTATCCGGCCTCCGAGCTCATCAATAAAGGCTACGAAATCCCCCATGTCGTGGGACTGTTGTGGGATAAGCGTCTGATTTCCAAACAAGAAGCTGAAATTATCAAGCGCATCATGATGCTCTCTGCCGACCATGGCCCCTGCGTCAGCGGGGCCTTGGGGACGATCATTGCGGCCTGCGCCGGGATCGGACTGTCCCAGTCGGTGGCGGCAGGCTTGATCATGATCGGCCCCCGCTTCGGCGGCGCCGTGACCGATGCCGGACGCTTCTTCAAGCATGCGGTCGACAACAAAATGACGGTGGACGAGTTCCTGGTCTATATGAAGAAGAACCATGGCCCTGTGCCGGGGATCGGCCATCGCGTGAAGAGTCTGCGCAATCCTGACAAGCGGGTGAAGGAGCTGGTCGGGTACGTCAAGAGTTTGAACATGAAGACGCCCTGCCTCGATTTTGCGCTCGAAGTGGAAAAAATCACGTCGGTGAAGAAGGACAACCTGATCCTGAACGTAGACGGCACGATGGCGGCGGTGCTCGTCGACATTGGTTTCCCGGTCGACAGTTTGAACGGCTTCTTCATCCTCTCGCGCACGATCGGATTGATCGGGCATTGGGTAGATCAGAAGCGTCAAGACAGCCGCTTGATCAGGCTGTTCGATTATTTGGTGAATTA
>JBDSKU010000386.1:0-7697 GCA_039916745.1 Nitrospiraceae bacterium | reverse complement strand
AGTGCGCTAATCGACAGCTCCGGGTCGCCTTCCACGCCGCTGACCACGAGCGCACGCGGGCAGGCCAACATCCGCAACACTTCAGCGGTCTTTTCAAAGTGAGGCGGATGAGACAGACCGACGACCTGTGACGCGGCGCGAGCCGGATTCAACAGTCTTGCAATCGGATGAAAAACGTTCCGCGCTCCCAACTCCTGTCGCATCTCCAAAAATCGATAGACCGGAGGATGGTACAAGGCGATGTCGAGATAGGCGAACCCATGCTTCTTCACCGCCTCTGCCGCGACTTTCGGCTCCATGTCAATCGGCAAGCCCAGGGCCTGGAGTACCCCGGCATTCCCCGCGCGACCGGGAATCCCGTCATACCCATGCATCAACACCGACGCACCTGCCGATGCGGCCACGATGGCGGCAGCCGCAAGGGCATGAAAGGTCTCCTGCTTCCCTGCGTAACTCGGCAGATCCACGACACCGAGCTCTCGGGGGATCGGCACGGGTGCGACATACGAACGTGCGGTCGCGGTCATCGAAGCCAGTTCGGTGACGGACTCCATCTTAATTCTCATGGCAATGAGAAAGGCCCCCACCTGTGCCGGCGTGGCCTCTCCTTCAATGAGTGCCTTCATCGCCCGCTTCGCTTCGTCCCAGGTCAGATCCTTGGCTGCCCTTGGCCCCTTGGCAATTTTTGCAATAAATTCCTGCATCAATATTACGGGGCCTTATGTAACCCGCACTCCGTCTTGGTAAAATTTTTCCATCGCCCCGCGCGGGGATCTTCGCCAGGCATCACTGGGCTCGTACAATGGGTGCAGCCGATACTGGGGTAGTTGCGGTCATGCAGTTCATTGTAGGGAACCTCGTAGACACGCATGTAGGTCCAGACATCCTCCCACGTCCATTTCGCGAGGGGATTCACTTTGACCAGCTGAAACTTCTGGTCCCACTCGATCAGTTTCGCCTGGGCTCTCGTGGGAGACTGGTCCCGCCTGATGCCGGTGATCCAGGCATCGAATCCCTTGAGCACGCGGGCCAGCGGCTCCACTTTGCGCAATTCGCAACATTGATCGGGATGGCGCGTCCACAGAGTCTCGCCATGCTGAGCCGCCTGCTGCTCCGGCGTCAGCAAAGACTTCACCTGAATGACCTGCTGCGGGTGCAACCCGTATCGTTCGATCACACGATCACGCGTCGCGTAGGTCTCAGGAAAGAGGAACTCCGTATCGAGATAAAAGAGCGGCACGGAGGGATTGATGCGATGGACCATGTCCAAGAGCACCACATCCTCCGCCCCAAAACTGCAGGCAAGCACAATCTTCGGCGCAAACCGCTCGATCGCCGCGGCCACGATCTCCGATGGCTGCTTCGTCTCGAACGACTCACCCCAGGCGTTCAATTCTTCCGATGACAGACTGCCCATTCAGCTCTCTCTTCCTTTACACACGCTGCAAGCGGCGAAGGGGTGACCCTCACTGCGCGCGTCCAACGAGGGCCTTCTGAGGCCGCGCGTTGCGCGAGCAAGGGAATCATCCCTCCCCGCACTACTCTACTTTTTCGACTAGAATCCGATAATGAGCCGCCTCGGCTTCGAGTGGTTCCTGCAATAACAGCTTATGCCCATCGTTTTTTAAACTCAGGGGCACGTTTTTGATCGGCTCCCCCGCATCGAGCCAGACTTCCAATTGCTCACCCGCATCCATCATCTCCAGCTTCAGCTTGGTCTTCACATAATTCATCGGGCAGGCCACCCCCCGCAGATCGTACACCGGCGCACCGGGCGCGGTGACAGAAGGCAATGCTGGCTTCACCTCAGGCGTCGGGCTGGCCGTCACCACGGTTGCCTGGCCCACTGCAGCCAACTTGAGATCTTTGCCCATCTGCTCCGTGGCGGAACGGCAGGCATCGACGAAGCCCTTGGCAAACACCATCTTCTCGCAGGCTGATTCGCCAGTCGTCTCCTTGGGCCCCAAGTCGCCAACCCTCTTTCTCAAATCCCGATACATCGCCGGAACGATGCCCTTCTGTGCAATGCGGCTATCAAACTCGAAGAAGGTTTCCGCATCAGTCGAGGGCTCAAGTCCTTCCGTCACGAGCAAGGCCTTGGCAGCGGCCAACACCGCACGATAGGACTTGTTCACCGAAACGGAATATTGATGGTTATCGACAAGCAGCTTCGCCTGATAGAGCTCTTGATCGGCTTCGAGAATGCCGTTCTCGATCATTTCAAGCGCGCCACCGGCGCATTCGCCAGGTCCGAGATCTTCCAGAACGAACTCCGCCTCACCTTCCCAGTCATAGTAAAACGTGGGGTCCTCTTGAAAGGATGGAACAATGGTATAGGGAATCAGCTCGTCCTTGAGTTTGATCTTCCCGACGCGATCGATGAAGGCCGGCAACCCTTCTCCTGAAAGGCGATCTCGCCGGTAGACGCGAATCAAATGGGTGATCGCCGCCGACACGCTCTTTGCCGGCAACTTCACCACCATCTGTCCGATCTTCGCTGTCCCGTCGACCTTCCCGCCCAAGTGCAATTCATAGAAAGGTGCGACATGATCGGCAATTCGCTTTCCTACACCATGCAAACCAATCGTAGCGATATGGTGTTGGGCACAGGAGTTGTGGCAGCCGCTAATCTTGACCGTGACATCGTGTAAATCCTCGGGAACCCGCCCGGCAGGGAACACCTCGGCCAGGGCCCGCGCGAGCCCCTTGGAAGACGTGATCCCCAGGCCACACGTATCGGTGCCCGGACAGGCAATAATATCTTCAACTAATTCGGCACCGGGATCGGCCAAGCCCTGTGAGGCCAAATCAGCATAGAGATCGGCAATGCGCGACTCCGGTATCCAGCGAATGATCATGTTCTGATTGATCGTCGTCCGAATATTGCCATTGGAGTAGCGGTCGGCAAGATCGGCAATGAGCAGCATCTGCTCTGTCGTGAGATCGCCCATAAAGAGCTTGGTCACGGCGGCGACATAACCTTCTTGCTTCTGTCGCACCACATTGGTCCGTCGCCACATCTCGAACGGCGTCTCCGCCGGTGCGCCATTGGCATGGCCATTGGTCTGCCCCGCCGCCTGCTTCGGTCTACTCGATGTCGGCATGATGAGGGGAACGGGCTCATCCGGATACGACAGCAATTTGATGGGCTCATGGGTCGGGCGAGCATGACCCATCGACACATAGGCCTCTTCCCAACGACGTTTGAACTCTTCGAAACCCAGCTTTTCGATCACAAACTTCATCCGAGCCTTCGTCCGATTCTTTCGATTGCCCAAGGTGTCGAACACTCGAATCACCGCTTCCACACTTGGAATGAGTTCATCCATCGGGGTGAATTCCCGGAGGACCTGGGCCAGACGAGGGGCCGAACCGAGTCCGCCGCCTGCCACCATGCGAAAGCCAATGACTCCATCGGCACGTTTCGCCGCGAGCAGACCGACATCGTGAATCGGTGTGAGGGCACAGTCCTGTTTGCAGCCGGAGAACGCGATCTTAAACTTTCGGGGAAGGCTCTGGTTGAGCGGGTTCCGCAACAGGTGTAGCGCCACGGTTTTCGCATAGGGCGTGACGTCGAACACTTCCCCCTGACACACCCCGGCAAGGTGACAAGCCGTCACGTTACGGACGGTGTTGGCGCAGGCCTCTCTCGTCGTTAACCCGACTTCTGCCAATCCACGCATGATGGTCGGCACATCCTTGAGTTCGACAAAATGCAACTGGATATCCTGACGCGTCGTGACATGCCCGACCCCGGTGGCATATTGCTCGGTTAATTCTGCAACACGGCGAAGTTGATTGGCCGTCATGCCACCGAAAGGAATCTTGATACGAACCATCTGGACACCGGCTTGCCGCTGTCCGTAAATACCGTATTGGAGACGAAACGGCCTGAACAGATCGCTCGACACGTCGCCGGAAGCCAGACGCATCGCCTCGGCCTCAAAGGTCTCGATCTCCTCGGCAATGGCAGGAGAAATGGGCTCTGTCTTGATCGGAACAGTACTCAGTGGTGTATGACTCATCATGACCTCAAATGTGGTACATCAACGAACGCTCTTGCTCGAGCACTCGTTGCTGCCCGGCTAATTCTTCCACGCTAATCGCTTCGAGCACATGGCGTTCCGCCTGATGAACCTGCTCCCACATCTTTCCGAGTAGTAGCTCAGGCTTGCTCAGCCGTCTCACCTGTGCGCGCCCAGCGCCACCGCTCGGGGTTGAAAGCGGGCCATCGAGCGCCTCGAGGATCTCGACGACCGATACTTCGGACGGTTTCTTCGACAGCACATAGCCCCCTTGAGCACCTCGAAGACTCGACACAAGACCGGCCTTCTTCATCCCATGGAGAACCTGTTCGAGAAAGCGAGCAGGGATGGCTTGTCGGCGTGCAATCGATTTGGCCTGAACAGGCGCCGTCCCAAGATGCATCGCTAAATCGACAGCCGCCATGATTCCGTACGTTGCCCTCAAAGAAACTTTCATACACGAGTATTCCGGTAGGAATTAAAACATTCCGGTCATTTTAATACTACTTGAACGGCTCCCCTGTCAAGTCACCCCTCCTGATATTCCTCGCCACAGAGTCCTGAAAATTTGACTGCGGAACCAGGAGGCACGCCCTTACTTCCGGCAACATCAGCCTCGCCGGTTTCCTCCCACATGAATCAACAAGAACAGCACTGTCTCTCTTTTCCTCGTTGACATCAAATGGGCTCTGAGCAATAATTCGCACCACTTTTTGCCCATCTCCTGGAACGTGCATGTCGTCTACATCTTCCGTCTTCAGTATCTTGCTCCTCAGCGGCGACCCAGACATCCAGAGTCAGGTCAACTACATATTCAAAGATGCCTCTGTGACTATGGCAAAAGACGCGGCCGCTTTGCCGAAAGACGCAGCACGACGCACATTTGATTTGGTTATCGTCGAATCGAAACCCGGATCATCCGATGGAACCGCCGCCATTCCCACTAATATGAATCTCACGCACACCCTGCTCATCACCGGTTCTCGAACCGTACTAAAACGAGCCGCAAAGTCCATGCAGGTGATCGCGCGGCAGAATAGTATGGGAGCGAACGGAAAAGACGCCCTGTCACTTGAGGACTATCTCGAATGGAAGATGGGAGATTTTGTCAAGGGGATGCGAAACGGTTCGGGACGCAACCTACATCCCATGTTGATCACGGCCATTGAACGGCCCTTGATCACCAGAGCGCTTCAGGAAACCAAAGGCAACCAGATCCAAGCAGCAGAGCTATTAGGCTTGAACCGGAATACCCTCAGAAAAAAGATCCATGACTTGCACATTCCCGTGAAACGGAATCGGACTGCGCAGACGCGAGAAACCTAACCGGTCGAGTGCCGCCAACGGCACAGATTCACGGATGCGCAGAAGAGACATCGATAGCAAGGAGTCGCGTAGTTCAACCCAATAACAGGAGGGGCACGATGACGAAAGAAGAGCTGATCGCAAAAATGGCGGCATCCGCTGGTATCACCAAGGTTGCCGCAGGCACTGCGTTACAGGCCTTTACCGGCGCAGTGACCACATCCCTGAAAAAGGGACAGCGCGTGTCGCTGGTGAATTTCGGGACCTTTACGGTCGCCAAACGGAAAGCCCGGCTTGGACGTAATCCCAGAACCGGTGAGGCGTTACGAATTCCCGCCGCCAAAGTCCCGAAGTTCTCGGCAGGGAAAATTCTCAAGTCAGCCGTCAGGTAATCTTTCACGATTATCTGATCCTGCTGGCGGGAAACGAGAGAGAAGGCGGCGCACTTCTATCAGGGAATGCGCTCCCTTCTCTTTTGCGTTTCTTGACAGGCTGGGCAGGGCTATATTAGCATGCGCCTTCGGATCGACAGGCGCGTAGCTCAGGGGGAGAGCGCTACCTTGACACGGTAGAGGTCGACGGTTCAAGACCGTCCGCGCCTACCACCCAGCTGAGGGCATCCGCTTGCCTCTCGTAGGCAGGGTGCCTTTGTTGTTTCTAGTGCTTGATTGAAGTTAGTGCATGTCATGAAAATTACGCTCAAAGACGGCAATAGTCGGGATATTCCGGCAGGACAAACCGTTGGGTCTGCCCTGTCGGCTCTCGGTCTGAAGCTTGGCCCAAACATCCTCGCCGCGAAGGTAAACGGCCAAACCGTCGATCTCTCAAGTGCATTGACTGAAGATGCTGAAGTGGCCCCATTGCAATTCGACAGCGTGGAAGGCCGTGAGGTCTACCGACATAGCAGCACCCACATCATGGCGCAGGCCGTCAAAGAAATATTTCCCACCGCACAATTGACAGTCGGCCCGGCTGTTGAGGATGGATTCTTCTACGACTTTGCTTATGAACGCCCCTTTACCCCGGAAGATCTTGAGAAAATTGAAACGCGTGCGAAGGAGATCATCAAGCGCGCCCTTCCTGTGAAACGGGCTGAACTGTCGAAACAAGAAGCGGTGAAGTTCTTCCAAGAACGCGGGGAGACCTATAAGGTCGAGTTAATTCAAGGACTGGCAGATGGACAGACCATTTCCGTCTACAGTCAGGGTGAGTATACAGACCTCTGTCGAGGGCCGCATCTTCCGACGACAGGCTATATCGGAGCGTTCAAACTCCTGAATACGGCCGGAGCCTACTGGCGAGGTGACGAGCGCAATCCCATGCTGCAGCGGATCTATGGAACCTCCTTCCCGTCCCAGGCGGAACTCGACGCGCATCTTGCCCGACTCGAAGAGATTAAGCGACGAGACCACCGTAAAGTCGGCAAGGAACTCGACTTGATCTCAATTCAGGATGAAATTGGCCCTGGCCTGATCCTCTGGCACCCGAAGGGCGCAACGATACGACTGTTGATCGAAAACTTTTGGCGCGACCAGCATATTCAGAACGGGTACGAATTGGTGTACTCCCCTCATGTCGCCCGGCTCGATCTCTGGAAAACCAGCGGCCACGTCGATTACTACCGCGACAATATGTTCGCACCCATGATGCTTGAGAATAGCGAGTACCAGCTCAAGCCGATGAATTGCCCGTTCCATATCATGATATATAAGTCGCATCTGCGCAGTTACCGAGACCTCCCTATCCGTTATGGCGAATTAGGGACCGTCTATCGGTACGAACGGACCGGTGTGCTCCATGGTTTGCTGCGAGTCCGCGGTTTTACACAGGACGATGCACACCTGTACTGTCGGCCCGATCAGATTGAAAGCGAAGTCAGCCAGGTTCTGGACTTCACGTTCTTTATTCTCGGCACCTTCGGATTCACCGACTTTGAAGTGTACCTCTCGACGAAACCGGAAAAGTCCGTCGGCTCGGAAGAACGATGGGCCCAGGCCACAAGCGCGCTCGAAGCCGCATTGAAGGAACGAGGCGTCGCCTACCAGATCGATCCTGGCGAAGGCGTCTTTTACGGGCCAAAGATTGATATCAAAATCAAAGATGCGCTGGGTCGCTCCTGGCAATGCTCGACCATTCAAGTCGACTTCAATAATCCCGAGCGGTTCGAATTGGGTTATATCGGAGAAGACGGCAAAGTTCACCAACCCATCATGATCCATCGGGCCCTGATGGGATCGATCGAACGGTTTTTCGGCATTCTGATCGAGCATTTCGGCGGCGCCTTCCCAACTTGGCTCGCCCCGGTTCAAGCAACCGTCATGTCCATCACGGACAACCAGCGACCCTATGTCGCCGAGGTCGTGGCTC
>JBDSKU010000385.1:0-6946 GCA_039916745.1 Nitrospiraceae bacterium | reverse complement strand
AGAACAACATCCGAGGAAGGGACTTGGGGAGCTTCGTGGCAGAGGCTCAGCGCGCTGTGGCACGTGAGGTGAAGCTCCCGATCGGGTATGAATTGACATGGGGCGGCCAGTTTCAGCATCTGCAAGAAGCCACCAGCCGGTTAGCCGTGGTTGTGCCTATCACCCTCCTCTTGATTCTGGCTGTGCTGTCGGTCATTTTTGGGGCCATGCGTCCTGCGCTGCTAATTTTTCTCAATGTCCCCTTAGCCCTATCTGGTGGCATCATGGCCCTCTGGCTGCGCGGTTTGCCACTCAGTATTTCAGCGGTCATCGGATTCATTGCCCTGTTTGGGATTGCCGTGCTCAATGGGGTGGTGCTGGTCAGCCACATCCGGCTACTCGAAGCAGAAGGGCTCTCAACCGATCAGGCCATCACGCAGGGGGCCATGGACCGACTTAGGCCCGTGCTGATGACGGCCCTCGTCGCCAGCCTCGGCTTTCTTCCCATGGCGGTGGCCACCAGCATGGGAGCCGAAGTTCAGCGGCCCCTCGCGACTGTCGTTATCGGAGGCCTGTTCACTTCGACGATATTAACGTTGCTGGTGATCCCGGCGCTCTACAGTCGGATCGTTGGCAACCAGCAGCTCTCACTTAAACCATAAGGATGCAGTGATGTCTCTACCGTTATCGATAGGACTCTATGTGCTTGCGGGTCTTTGCTAGATTGGAGGCGGGTATCTTGTGTGGATCTGGTTCCGCGAGGGACGGCCACTTGGTTACGGGATTGCAGGAGCGGCCATGCTCATTCTCTATGGCATCATTCCCACATTTCAGACGGCCCACTTTGGTCGGGTCTATGCCGCCTATGGCGGCATGTTCATTGTGCTCTCGCTTCTCTGGGGATGGGCTGTAGACAGTTCTCGCCCGGACCGATTCGATATCATCGGGGCTGCCATTTGTCTCGTGGGTATGGCGGTCATTATGTACGCTCCTCGCGTGACTGTGTGAATAAGTTCTTCTCACACACGGTCATAAGCGAAAAAGCCCCGACACCGGCAGGACTTGTCGCATCGCTCTCGGTCTTCGTGAACTATGAAGACCGATATCCTGATCCGACTAGTGGCATGTGCAGGAGTCCTCGTCTTGATGGCTTCCTGGGAAGTCCTCGCCCCACGCCGCCGGCTGGGTACGTCAAAGCTCCGGCGCTGGACAGACCACTTAACGGTTCTTGCCCTCAACACCATGGTGGTTCGGCTGGTATTCGGAACCGGCGCAGTTGGAGCAGCCATCGTTGTGACAGGACAGGGATGGGGCTTACTGAACCGCGTGAGCTGGCCATTGTGGTTCGAAATAGTTCTCGTCGTCGTGCTGGACTTCATCCTTTATCTTCAGCACGTGATATTTCATGCGGTACCTGTATTCTGGCGTTTTCATATGATGCACCATGCGGATCTCGATTGTGATGTGACGACAGGGGTGCGTTTCCTCCCCGTCGAAGTGGCCATGACGATACAAGGGTGCCCGGGGGAAGAATGGGCGCTCAAGGCGTATCGCGCCTACAAGGAATGTCTGATGGGCCGGCCCACAGACCAGACCGCGCTGTGTTGCGAACATGCAGGATCCGAGGCATGATGGGAGAAGACTGGCCTTACGTGGTAGGTTGAACGCCTCGGTCTGTTGCACGCTGTGTGGAGAGACGGTGGGCTACGAAGAATGAGGGACTCTTTGAATAAGAGGAAGCAGCCAGTACGACAAGACGAGGTCTCCTTCACCGCATCACACGAGACTTCTGAGCCACACCTGAACGGCATGATCCAACGGCTTCTAGGGCATGAGTCTGCGTTTCGATTGTTCTTACGTCGTCGTGTCGGTGATGAGGCAGTGGCGGAGGACCTCTTGCAACAAAGTATGATCCGAGCCGTTCAAAGTCATCATTCCGTACGAAATGATGAAAGTGTGGTGGCTTGGTTCTATAAGATCATTCGTCACACCCTCATCGATTACTATCGGTCGAAAGGTGCGGAAGCTCGGCGCAATGAAGCCTTTCTCCAAGAACTGACTCTCTCTGGAGAGGATAAGGAGCCGCCGATTGATGAGGTGAAATCCATCGTCTGCACCTGCCTCCACCGGCTCCTGCCGAAGCTTCGTTCGAACTATGCCGAGATCATCCGGAGAATTGATCTCGAGGAGGAATCTCCGAAGCGCGTGGCGGAAGAGTTGAAGATCTCTCAAAGCAATCTCACGGTTCGTTTGCACCGAGCCCGCCAGGCCTTGCGCGCCAGCCTGGAACTGTCATGTGGAATCTGCAGCAAGCACGGCTGTCTGAATTGCACGTGCGAATAAAGCAGTCTACCTATGCTGCCTGCAACGACAAGTCCTAGTCCGATACCCCTACCGGCCTAATCGTATCCACCGGCACTGTAATAATTGGCCTTCTCTTCCGTCTTAAGGGGTGAAGAGCGCGTGTTTCTTGAATTGAGGCGCGCGAAACCCACTTATAGAGGAGGTTCGTCATGGATGAATTAACCCTAAAGATTATCGGGATGAGCTGCGGGCATTGCGTCGGGCAGGTTACGAAGGCGCTGACCCGACTCGATGGTGTGCAGGTGAGGAGCGTGAAGGTCGGCGAAGCGGTCGTCGTCTATGACCAGAGGGAGATCGTTCCCACGGAGATTATCGAGGCGGTGAAGGAGGCGGGCTATGAGGCCCAGCTGGTCAGGAGGGTGGCATGAGCATGATGGAATGGATCGTCATCATCGGCGGCATTGCAGCGGTGATCTGGATCAACTGGTACTTTTTTTTGGCCCGACAGCCGATGGTGAGTGCCGCGATCGGTGTGGCGGGTGTGCGGGAGATCGCCATTGTGGTTGAAGGTGGTTTTCACCCCGCCATGGTGAGCGTGAAGAGGGACAAGTTGGTCCGTCTCGTCTTCGACCGACGAGAACGTTCGGGTTGCTCGGAAGAGATCGTCTTTCCGGATTTCGGGGTCCGCAAGTTCTTGCCCGCCTTCCGAAAGACCACGATCGAGCTGACGCCGACACAGACCGGCGATTTCGAGTTCACCTGCGGGATGAGCATGCTACGCGGCCGGCTCATCGTGCAAGACTGACGAGGAGAAAACCATGCCGACCACGACTCCCTTGATACTGATAGAGAAACGGAATCCAGAAAATACGGCTCAAACCGGGACCAATGCAGTGACCGCCCATGAGAAGGTCACGATTCCCGTGAAGGGGATGACCTGCGCCGCCTGTCAGGCGCGCGTGCAACGGGCGCTACAGGCAAAGCCGGGCGTCCTCGACGCCTCAGTGAATCTCATGCTGAAGAATGCTGCAGTCACGTACGATCCCGTGATGACTTCTCCCATGGCCCTGGTCGAGACGATCCGCGAAATCGGGTATGGTGCGGAACTAACCGCGCGAGATCAGACCATGCTCGATGAACAGGAAGCGCAAGATCAGGCGCAGGAGGAAGAGTATGGGGAACTCAGGCGCAAGGCGCTGCTGAGTGGAAGCATCGGTCTGCTGGCCATGGCACTGTCTATGCCGCTTATGGGGGCTTTCAAGGAAGAAGTTCATGCACCGGTTGCCGATCCGTTCATGCGATGGGCGATGGAATCGATGACTCCCGCCATCCATGCCGTTGCTCCCTGGCTGTATACGTTCACCCCATGGGTATTATCGTACGCGCTGCTTGCGCTGACCCTGCTCGTCATGGGTTGGGCGGGGGGACATTTCTACGTGCGCGCGTGGTCAGCCTTCAGACATCACTCGGCGAACATGAACACACTCATCGCCGTGGGCACAGGGGCGGCCTTCTTCTACTCCGTGCTGGCGACTGTGGCACCGGAGTTCTTCCTGAGTCGGGGCATGTTGCCGGACCTCTATTATGAGGCGGTGATCATGATCATTGCTCTGATTCTGACCGGTAATGCGCTGGAGGCGCGGGCCAAACGACAGACTTCCGTGGCCTTGAGGCGCCTGGTGGAACTCCAACCGAAAACGGCGCGGGTGGTGCGGGCCGGCGCTGAGGTCGACATCCCAGTGAACGACGTGCAGAGCGAGGAGATCGTGATCGTGCGGCCGGGAGAACGCATCCCTGTGGATGGAGCCATCATGTCCGGCACGAGCGCGGTCGATGAATCGATGGTGACGGGCGAATCATTGCCGGTCGAGAAACAGCCAGGGGATCGCCTCATCGGTGGCACGATCAATCGGACGGGCGCCTTCCGGTATCGCGCGACGACGCTGGGATCGGACAGCGTCCTGGCCCACATCGTCAAGCTGATGCGTGATGCTCAGGGCTCACGGGCACCCATCCAGAGGCTCGCCGATCAGGTCAGCGGGATCTTCGTGCCGATGGTGCTGTCACTCGCGATCGCGACGTTTGTGATCTGGTTTGTTACGGCTGACCAGGCGCCTGCGGTGCGTGCGTTTGCCGCGGCGGTGGCGGTCCTGATCATTGCCTGCCCCTGCGCGATGGGACTTGCCGTACCGACTGCCGTCATGGTGGCGACAGGCAAGGGAGCCGAAGGGGGTATCCTGATCAAGGGCGGCGAGGCGTTGCAGCGGGCAAGTCAGATCACCACCGTCGTGCTGGATAAGACCGGGACGATCACCGAGGGCCGGCCGACCGTCACGGACGTGGTGCCGGTTTTGGGAAGCGAGTGCTCCGAAAAGGATCTCATACGGCTGGTCGCCTCGATCGAGGCTTCCTCTGAACATCCGCTGGCGGCGGCGATCGTGCGCTATGCGAAGGAGCAGGCGCTGTCCCTCGCGACGGTAGACTCGTTCCACTCGGTCACGGGTCGGGGCGCGACCGGCGTGGTAGACGGCGCCGCGCTGGCTGTCGGCAATGAGGCGCTCATGGCTGATTATGCGGTGGATCTCACCACAGTGAAAGAGGAAGCGGAACGTCTAGCCGGTGAGGGGAAAACGCCGATGTATATCGCGATCAACGGGAAGTTGGCGGGATTGATCGCGGTAGCCGATCCGATCAAGCCGACATCCCGTGAAGCCATACACAGGCTGAAACGACTGGGGCTCACGGTAGTGATGCTGACCGGGGATCACCACCGCACAGCGGAGGCCATCGCACGGCAGGCCGGGATCGACCGCGTCGTCGCTCGGGTATTGCCGGATGGCAAAGTAGCCGAGGTCCGACGCCGTCAGCAATCAGGAGAGGTCGTTGCGATGGTGGGCGATGGCATCAACGATGCGCCAGCCCTGGCGCAGGCCGATGTCGGGTTCGCGATCGGCACGGGAACGGACATTGCCATCGAAGCGAGTGATGTGACGCTCATGCGGAACGATCTCCACGGCGTCGCGTCGGCTATTCTTCTAGCCAGGCGAACGATGCGGACGATGAAACAGAATTTGTTCTGGGCATTTGTCTACAACGTCGTCGGCATTCCGGTAGCCGCCGGCATCCTCTACCCGGCCTTCGGCATTCTGCTCAGCCCGATTCTCGCCAGTGCGGCCATGGCATTCAGTTCAGTCAGCGTGGTGGCGAACAGCCTACGCCTCCGGCGTGCGCGGGTGGCGTGAGACGGATCCATCGATCAGTCCGAGCGTATACATTAAGATGCCCATGAAGCCAGACACCAACAGTGGTACGGTCTGTTGACCGGCTGTATGCAGAGCGAATGCGCTCAGGCGTTCCAGGAGAGAATATATCATGCGTATGCGACAACTATTGGCCTTGTTCGGCGTCACGATTCTCATCGCCGGCGTCACGGGGGCCTGCACCCAGTTCGAGCAACGGGATAAGCGGTTCTATTACCGGGCGCTCTGGAATTTTGCGCTGCGGGAAAATCTGCGAGAGCTCGACATCGAATTCAACGGAGTCGACTTCGGCCACTCCAATCTGTACGAAAACCTTCTTCTGACCGGCGCAAAAAATGTTCCGGCCATTGAGGAAAGGGCTCGGAAGGAGACGCTCCGGTTTATTCACTCTCGACCCGTGCTCAATCCGAACGAGGAAGCGATCGCGCCGACCTATATGAAATTGGCATGGAAGGCCCAGAACACCTTCGATGAAGCACATGCGCTTCATCGTGCCACCTACGACATTTACAGTTCTGACCTGGTGGACAAAGCGGCCGCCATCCGAATGGTGTTGGCGTTTTATCGGGACAGTACGTATGCGATTACGGCCAAGCGGCTGGATCATCAGCGCCTGGATACTTTTACCTATTCCAAATCGTTTCGTCGGAAGTTTCCGCTCTTCAACGCCACCATCTGGGCCTATCACTATCTTCAAGTGGCTGTGTATGACCCTTTGGACGCAGCCCCGACTCTGGAGGCCAAAGAGCACGCGGTGGAACCGATCTTGCGCACCTATCATGGCTACCTCGACAGGCCACCGGTGGAATGGACGTTCATGCCCATGACGGCAGAGTTGAGCCCGAAGTTCGCGGCCGAGTATCCCGAGATCGCCAACATCTTCGATAACCTCCACATGATGCATGACAACATCAGTGACATCCTCACCACCGATCTCCTTCCGACGTGGGAGGAGAAGCGCCAGGAAATCTACCGCATCACTCAGGCCTACTACTGGGCCAGTGCGGATGCCACGAATTCCTTCACCGTGCGTGAGGGCCAACCCCACCATTCTGGCTTGACCTCAGGTGTAGAACCTGGAACGACGGGCGAACACTCGGGGCCCTCAAGAGGTCGCCAGTGAATATGAATACTTCCCGAGTGGTCATCCTGTTCCTGCTGATCGTGCCGACCGCCGTCTGGGCATTGGACCATGACAATCTGGACCCCAACCGTCCCATTGCGATTGAAGATGCCTATGTGGTTCCGAAGGGAGAGATCGGGGTCGAGGGAGGACTCTTGTTTAGTGACCGCAAGCGAGGGGGAAGCCGACTCGTGTTCCAGCCCCAGTTGATCATCGGGGCATTTGACAATACCCAATTGGAGTTGAGTAGCGATGTGTCGACGGACCCGAGGTCCGTCGT
>JBDSKU010000384.1:0-7453 GCA_039916745.1 Nitrospiraceae bacterium | reverse complement strand
GCTTCGTATGGCCCTCGTGGCCCTCATGCTCGGTCTGTCTCTCGCCTTCCAAGTTGCGAAGAGCGAACAGGTGGAAACGTTCTACACTCTAATTATTGTCACCTGCCTCCTGACGATCCCTTCCGCCATTCTCCTCCGTGCGCTTACCTCACCGTCAGCTCTCACGGTATTTTTTTGGGCTCAGGTGGGAATCGACTTCTTTCTTGAAACAGTGCTGGTTGCTAAGACAGGAGGGATCGAGAGTCCCTACGCGGTGCTATATGTCATGACGGTGGCGGTCGCCAGTCTCGTTCCCCGTCGTCGAGTGGGGCTTTTGACCGCCTGTTTCTGCATTATTTTGTTTGGGGTCTTAACGAACATTCAGTTGTATGGGCTGCTTGAGGGCTGGGGGTGGATGCTGCCGAGTCGGCTGACTGCACCTGAAACATTTCAAAGATTCGGCGTCTATGCCCTCGCCCTTCTTGTCGTTGGGATACTGGGCGGAGCCCTGACTGAACAGCTTCAGCATGCGGATCAATCATTGCGCGAGAAGGAGCAGGGACTGACTCGCCTCCAAGTCTTTCACGAGAATATCGTACACAGCATCAGCAGCGGTGTGTTTACGTCAGATGCCATGGGGTGCATCACCTCGTTCAACCCGGCGGCACAGGAAGCGACTGGGTATTCAATCACTCACGTGGTTGGGCGTCCCTGGCGCGAAATCTTTAACTGGCATCCTGCTCAGGAATCAGATGAGCTGCTTGGCGGGTCCCTGTCGTCGACGACGCGATTTGAAGTGGAATGTAAGCGTGCTGACGGCAATCGTCTGATCCTAGGAATGACCCTTTCTCCATTGCACGAGCAGGGGAAGCAGACAGGCTTAGTCGGTGTGTTTAAGGATCTGACGCAGATTCGGGATCTCGAAGAGGAGATGCGGCGTAAGGATTGGCTGGCAAGCTTGGGTGAAATGTCTGCCGGAATGGCTCATGAAATTCGGAATCCGCTTGGCGCGTTGGCAGGCGCCATGCAAATGCTCAGGAAAGATGCCACGGAAGATGAAACCAATCGTCGACTGATGGACATTGCGATTCGAGAGGCCACCAGGCTCGACAATATCATCACTGAATTCCTCCAGTATGCCCGTCCTCCGGCACTCAACCTTGCCGAGCACGATCTCAATAAAGTACTTGCCGAGACGCTTGATCTCGTTCAACATGAAGCGCGAACGCGATCACATATCAAAATTGTGACATCCCTGGCCACAGGGGTGCTCATGGCCCTGGTCGACCAAGATCAGTTCCGGCAAGTCTTCTGGAATATGGCGACGAATGCCTTTGAAGCGATGCCGGAGGGAGGGCAGTTGACGATCTCGACAGGCTGTCGTCACGTCGATGTCGGCGGCCGTAAGGGGGATGTCATCGAAATTGCCTTTCAGGACACCGGCGAAGGCATTCCGAAGCAGAATCTGGATAAAATCTTTCTCCCGTTTTTCACGACGAAGAAAGAAGGGTCAGGACTGGGTCTCGCAGCCGTGCATCGCATCGTCGATTTGCACGGGGGCTGGATCAAGGTCGAAAGTCAGGAGCGTCAGGGCTCACGGTTTGTGGTGTGTATGCCGCGTTCTGGAGATGCCGGGATGCGGCTGTGGCATGAGGGGCGAACGCCGTGGAAAAGATCCTAGTTGTTGATGACGAGCGAAGTCTCCGCGAGGTCCTGAGCATCATGCTCACACGAGCCGGTTATGCCGTGACCGAAGCCTCGGACGGCGAAGAGGCCATCAGTCATGTGAACAGGGAAATCTTCGATCTCGTGATCACCGACCTTCGTATGCCGAAAGCCGACGGCATGGCGGTCCTCAAGGCGGTGAAGTCCTCGTCTCCTGAAACCGTAGTTCTGGTCCTTACAGCGTTTGCGACTGCGGACTCGGCGGTCGATGCGATGAAGCAGGGCGCATATGACTACCTGACCAAGCCGTTCCAGGTCGATGAAGTGCAGCTGATCATCCGCAATGCCCTGGAGAAGCGGCGACTCTCGACGGAAAATATTCTCTTGAAGCGCGAGATGGCGAGCCAATCGTCGTTTGCGCAGATCATCGGCCAGAGTGAGAGCATGCAGAAGGTGTTCGATGTGGTGCGCAAGGTCGCAGACGCCAAGAGCAATGTGCTGATTTGCGGGGAAAGCGGAACGGGTAAAGAGTTGGTGGCGCGCGCGATTCACTATAACAGTGCCCGGAGCCCGATGCCGTTTGTGGCGGTGAATTGCAGTGCCGTGCCGGAGACGTTGCTCGAAAGCGAACTGTTCGGACATATGAAGGGGTCCTTTACCGGTGCAATGGCCAATAAAGCCGGATTGTTTGAAATCGCCAATGGCGGCACCATCTTTCTGGATGAAATCGGCGACACCACCCCTACGATTCAAGTGAAGTTGCTGCGTGTGATTCAGGAGCGAGAGTTCCGGCGGGTGGGCGGCACCCAGGACGTGAAGGTCGATGTGCGCATCGTGGCCGCAACCAATAAAGACCTTGAAAAGGCTGTGGCCGACGGGTCGTTTCGTGAAGACTTATACTACCGCTTAGATGTCATCCCGATCCGGCTCCCGCCGTTGCGGCTTCGCACCGGGGATATTCCGTTACTCGTGAAGCATTTCCTGGGAAAGTTTTCTCAGGAAAGCGGGAAGCCAGCTCCTGTCTTGACGCCGGAGGCGATGCATGTGCTGTTGGGCCATGAGTGGCGCGGCAACGTGCGCGAGCTTGAAAACTTGCTCGAACGGGTTGTCGCCTTTTCCGTCGGTGCTCCTGTGTCGGATGAAGATATTCGCGGTTGGCTCCATCGTGTGGTGACCCCTCAGCAGCAAGGGGTATCTACGGATCTGCCGGAAGATGGCGTGGACTTGGAAGGGCTGATCAACGGTATCGAAAAAGATTTATTGCTGCAGGCGCTTGAGCGGGCCAAGTGGGTCAAGAAAAAGGCTGCCAGACTTCTTAAGCTCAACACGCGATCGTTCCGCTATCGGCTAGAGAAGTATGCGATTAAGGGTGGCCGTGATTAATCCGCAGTTGAGTCCCTCCGAGATCACCGTGTTTGCTCCGGCCAAAATCAATCTCATTCTCCGCATCCTCGACCGCCGTCCAGACGGGTTCCACAATCTTTGGTCGATCATGCAGACGGTCACTCTGGAAGATGAGGTGCGGATCAGGCTCTGTCCGGGCCGACAGGGCATCCACCTGAGTTGTGATGCTGGTCAGTTGGCTGCTGACCAAAGTAACCTCGTGTATCGTGCAGCCGACGCGGTAATGGAGCGAGCCCGGTCGTCGATCGGTCTCGAGATTGAACTTCGGAAGCGCATTCCGATGGGGGCGGGCCTTGGTGGGGGGAGTAGCGATGCCGCAGCGACCATCATAGGATTGAACCGTTTGTTGCGGCTGGGATGGTCTTCGCTGGAGATGGCCGATGTCGGGCAATCGCTGGGGAGCGATGTCCCGTTTTTTCTGTTCGCTCCTTCGGCATTCGTGGCAGGTCGGGGAGAAACCGTTCGGCCTGTCGTCGTTGAGGGGACGCGCTGGGTTGTGCTTGCGAATCCAGGGTTTGGGGTCAATACCAAGTGGGCCTACCAAGAGTTAGCTGCAAGGAGGACGGGTGTGAGGCCGCTGTCACCGGCTCAGTGCGAATTCGGCCGGCAATCGCAGGTGAGTTGGGCCCAACTCATTCCCGCGGCAGAAAATGATTTTGAAGTACCAGTCTTTGCCGCCCATGGGAAGCTCCGGGAGATCAAGCAGAGCTTGCAGGCTCAAGGTGCTGAAATTGCGCTGCTATCTGGAAGCGGGGCAACGGTATTCGGGGTCTTCACGGATGAGACCGCTGCGCGTCTAGCCCAGTCCAAGTTGGCCAGTGAGCCGCTGATGACGGTGTTCGTTGTCTCTACCTGTTCAGGCGCGATCCTCGTGCAAGAAGAACTCCCGCGGTAGGCCTTGGTTGACAAGACTGCGTACATTCCGTTACATTCTGACCCCTTAGTTGGCTTCCTCAACAGCGCGCAGCGAACAGAGGTGGGCGGGTATTCACTACGCCAACCCACGCTCGCGGTCGAGATGAACCACGTATGAAATCAGGCCCGCGGTAATCGTATCCAAAGGATTTTCTGGGGAATCGATGAGCAGAGAGCTAAAGATATTCTCTGGTAATGCCAATCCGGCCCTGGCCCATGAGATTTGCGCCTATCTCGGGACAAAACTTGGCGAAGCCACGGTGGCGTCGTTCAGTGACGGCGAGATTCGTGTCAAGATCGAGGAAAACGTCCGTGGCGCCGACGTGTTCGTCGTGCAGTCCAGTTGTCAGCCGGTCAACGATTCCCTCATGGAGTTGTTGATTATTATTGATGCGCTCAAACGCTCTTCTGCGAATCGTATCACTGCGGTCATTCCGTATTTTGGTTATGCGAGGCAGGATCGTAAGGATCAGCCGCGTGTGCCGATTTCTGCAAAACTCGTGGCCGATCTTATCAGCACGGCCGGCACTGACCGCGTCCTTACCATGGACCTCCATGCAGGCCAGATCCAGGGATTCTTCAATATCCCGGTGGACCATCTTTACGCGCTTCCTGTTTTGCTGGATTATATTACGAAGCAAAAAGTCAGCGATCTGGTGGTGGTTTCCCCTGATGCCGGTGGAGTCGAGCGGGCTCGTGCATTTGCAAAGCGGCTTCAAGCGAACCTGGCGATTATCGACAAGCGGCGCGAAGGACCCAATCAGACACAGATTATGAACATTATCGGTGACGTTGCGGGCAAGAGTGCGCTCTTGCTGGACGACATGATCGATACGGCTGGCACCATTGTGAAGGGCGCTCAGGCCTGTATGGATAAAGGGGCTCGTGAAGTGTGGACGGCTTGTACCCATGCAGTCCTCACCGGGCCGGCGTTGGACCGGATTCAGCAATCCTGCTTGAGGCAGGTGATCGTGACCAATTCGATTCCGTTACGGGGCAAAGAGCAGATCTGCCCGAAGTTGCATCAATTGTCGGTCGCACCACTGCTCGGTGAGGCGATCAGGCGTATCCATGAAGATGAGTCGGTGAGTTCATTATTTGCCTAATTCGAGACCGAGACATCTGAAGACCAGCGAGAAGGGGACGGAGGCGTATCATGAAATTCGAACTAGCAGTCACCGTGAGAGAGAAAACCGGAAAAGGTGCGGCGCGCCAGCTTCGGCGAGAGGGCAAGATCCCGGGCGTGCTATACGGGCAGGGGGAATGTCTGCTTTTGACGATTGAGCCTGATAGCTTGGTCAAGATTTTGAAGGCACAGGCGGGAGGGACCGCACTCGTGTCGCTGACGCTGACTGGCGCGAAGTCGACTCCGAACCGGACCGCGCTTTTGCGCGATTTCCAGGTCGATCCGGTTGAGGGGAATGTGCTTCATGCGGACCTGTTTGAAATCTCGATGAACAAGCCGATTCGCGTGAAAGTGCCCCTCCATTTGACCGGCGGAGTGCCTGCCGGTGTGAAGGAAGGCGGCATTCTTCACCACAATATGCGCGAGTTGCATATCGAGTGTCTGCCGGCTGTGTTACCAGACTTTATCGAAGTGGATGCGTCGGGGCTGAATATTTCGCAGGGCCTCCACTTGAAAGATGTCGCCGTGCGCGAAGGGATCAAATTTCTCGATGACCCGGAACACATGGTTGTGAGTGTGGCGGCGCCGATGACGGAAGCCAAGCTGGAATCGCTCCTTGCGAGTGGCGTAGCCGGGGCTGAGGGCGGGAAAGAGCCTGAAGTGGCAGGCAAGGGCAAGGTTGAAGGGGCTGAGGGCGGCGAAGCAGGGAAGGCCGCAGCGGCGGCTGATGCCAAGGGCGGTGATAAGAAGGGTGCTGCGGCACCAAAAGCTGAGAAGAAAGAAGCCGAAAAGAAGAAGTAACGGTGCGTCTCATCGTTGGGCTGGGCAACCCTGGTGCGGCCTATGCTCAGACTCGTCACAATATTGGTATGTTGACCATCGAGCGGGCCGCCGCTCGATGGTCCATCCGTCTCGCCAGGCGTGGGGTCGCGCAGCGAGGATCTGGGCGACTCGGGTCAGAACTTCTCGAGCTTGCCGGCACGCTCGACTGGATGAACATCACCGGTCCTCCGCTCAAAGGCCTCCTCCGCGAGTATTCACTAACTGCCGCAGATCTGATTCTTCTCCACGACGATCTTGACCTTGAGCTGGGGCGTCTTCGCATCAAGCAAGAGGGCGGTTACGGAGGACATAACGGCATTAGGTCGGTTATCGATGCGGTCGGAACGTCTCAGTTTATACGAATAAAAATCGGAATTGGACGTCCGGCACCACGTCAGGACTCGGCGGATTATGTGCTGCAGGCGTTCATGAGAGAAGAACTCGAGGTGTTGAATCCCTGTCTTGATCGCGTCGTCGATGCGTTGGAATGTTTGATTCACAGAGGAATAGCCGTGGCCATGAATCAGTTCAATATCCGCGAGAAGCCGGCAGGAGATGAAGGGGCGCCGGCCGGCTGATTTTCTGCCGCCAGTACCGAGGAATCCCGGAGTCGACGTGCGGTCTGGCCAGAGTGAACATTCACGCAGGGCCTCCTCTTTCATTTGACAGTTTCTTCAAGGCTATGTTAGCTTCACCCCTTCGCGCTGGCTGAATCCAGCGTACCCACACCTTGCTCCCGACTCGTTCGGGGGCCTTTGTCCAGGAGGATTGCTGCATGGAGCTCTACGAGTCTCTGTTTATTATTCGTACGTCTCTTACCGACGAAGAGACTGCTGCCCTCATCGAGAAGATGAAGGCGGTGGCCGAGAAGACCGGTGCGCAGTTTATCAAATCAGAAAATTGGGGCAAGAAGAAACTCGCTTACGAAGTGAAGCGTGAACGCAAGGGCACGTATGCCTATTTCTACTTCAGGGCGCCTAACATCACGGTCGGTGAGTTGGAACGGTCCTACCGGCTGGAAGACCCCATCCTCAAGTTCTTGACCGTCCACCTCAAAAAAGAACTCGTGCCGCCACGGCCACTCGAGACGTCATCGGAGGAGTTTGCCGGTGGCCGGGTTTAATAAAGTCATTCTGATCGGGAATCTCACGCGGAATCCTGAGTTGCGGTATACGCCGAACGGGACGCCTGTGGCCAGCTTGGGCCTTGCGGTCAGTCGACGATACAAGCAGGGCGAAGAATTAAAAGAGGAAGTCTGCTTTGTCGACATTGTTGTCTTTGGCAAGCAGGCGGAACATTGTGGGCAGTATCTCAGCAAGGGGAGCGGTGTCATCGTTGACGGGCGTCTCCAGCAGCGCCGATGGGAAACGGAAGATGGCCAAAAGCGCAGCAAGCACGAGGTGGTGGCCCAAACGGTGACGTTTATGCCGAAACGCCAGGATGGCGGCGGCGGGGTTGAGCCACCAGCGCACGATGATGCCGGGTATGAACCCGAAGAGCACGTCTAACAAAAAGGGAGACGGTTATGGAGCGTGAACAGGG
>JBDSKU010000383.1:0-2799 GCA_039916745.1 Nitrospiraceae bacterium | reverse complement strand
GGAGGCCGCATGGGTTGGCGGTTGCCGTCGCTACATGAACTCTCCAGCCTCGTCAATCCCTCTGTAGCAGATCCTGGCCCGCGTCTGCCTTTCGGTCATCCGTTCACGAATGTGAAGGTTGCGTTCTATTGGACCGCCTCGGTGAGATCCGACGACCAGGCGATAGTGTGGGGTGTGAACTTGAGAGAAGGCACCCTTGTCGGAGAAGGGAATTCTGCTCAGCATCTGTCGTGGTGCGTGCGCGGAGCTGGGCCGATCGATACCTATTAAGACTGAAAGAGTCAGAGACAGGACTGGGGGCGGAGCGCGAGCTGTCATGCACTCAGAACATTGGAAAATATGATGCCTATACGGAGGTCGATCCCATGAGCGAATCTCGTTTTATCAATCAGCACATCCAATCGTTTGCCTCCTCACATCCGGCTGACAAAGGGTGGAAGGTTTATGAATATCCAGGGGAGTCGGCTCACAGAATCTCTCTCTCGTATCTCTTGGATTTTCTGCAAGACTGCCACCCCAGATGCGGTGAAACGCCGGACCACACTCAGGGAGCTGGTCGAGGCCAATCTCATCGGGACTGCTGGCGCTGGACCATCTTCTGAGATGAGCACAGAGTGGGACCTTTCGCGCGAACTGGAGTCGGAACGGTGGTTTGGCCTGGTCGAAATCGAGTGGGCCGGGCATCCGATGCATTTTGTGAGTTTTCTCATCAAAACAGGACAGGGATACAGCACGGTGTACCAGGTGGCCACACAGTCGAATGTCGCCCTGCGGACGTTCACGCAGGCATTGGCCAGCTACGGACAATCCAGGCAAAAGGAAGATGCGCGTCACATTTTCGTGGTCAATGGAGACAATATCCCGGTGACTCCCGTTTCTTGGAACGAGATTTTTCTCCCTCCGGGATTTATCGAAGATATTCGCTGTAATATTTCGATGTTTTTCGATGGTGGGAAACGCTATCGCGAGCTTGGCATCCCCTATCGACGGGGCTTGTTGTTTGCCGGCCCTCCAGGCTGCGGCAAGACGCTCACGCTCAAGGCATTGGCCTATCATACCGCCGCCAAGTTCATCACCGTGCTTGGCAAGTCCGGTGTGGACGACTCCGACATCGAACGTGCGTTGGATGTCGCCGGAAAATGCTCCCCCGCCGTTGTCCTATTCGAGGACCTGGACAAGCTCATTGAGGCCAAGGATGTTTCTTTGTCTCATTTCCTGAACCTATTGGATGGGCTGAAGGTATTGAGCGGGGTACTTGTTATTGCGACCTGTAATGAGCCGGAGAAGTTGGACTCTGCGTTGCTGCACCGGCCGAGCCGGTTCGATCGGATCTGGAAATTTCCGCTCCCTGGAGTTGAGCAACGGCTGGCGTTACTCCGCAAACATGGTGGGGAGTACTTCTCTGAACCGGTCTTGCGCGTGGTGGCGCAACGATCAAACGGGTTTTCGATGACCTATGTGCAAGAGGTCGTCGTCAATGCCCTCCTTGAATGTGCGCACGAGGGAAAGAATCCTAGCGATCAGGATTTGCTGCGGAGCTTCGATACCATTCGATTACAGCGGAGGAGTGCATCGAAGGGCGTGGAGTCGCTTGAGGAGCAGGACAATGTGGGGTTTGCGCTTCCCAATCATGCCGGATTCTGTTCAGGGGGGAAGGAGAAGGTCGAGGAGCACTAGCCGAAGAGTGGATCGCGCTCAGCTACCCTGGGAGGGAGTGACTGTGCAGGTGTTCTTACCCAAGCTCACCTAACCTCGATTGAAGCACGCTGATCGCGGCAATCGCCGCCGTCTCGGCTCGTAGAATTCTCGTTCCGAGCGTGAGGGATTGGTAGCCCCGTTCTTGGGCGAGGAGGAGTTCCTCTCGATCCCATCCTCCCTCCGGACCAACCAACAGGATGATCGATTGGTCAGGGTCGGACGGGAACGGCATGGCTGCTAGCGATGCCCCTCCCGTCCGCTCCGAAAGGATGCCCCTCGATGCCGCGGAACTGTAACTGGCAAACAGACGGGCGAGATCGGTCGGTTCTGCAATAGTCGGAACCGTTCGACGCTCCGATTGTTGCGCCGCTTCGAGCGCAATTTTCTGCCATCTTGATCGCTGGTGCTCTACGCGATCCGGTTTGATTTTGACGACGCCATGCTTGGTATGGACGGGAACAATGCATTCCACGCCAAGTTCCGTCGCCTTCTGGATGACCCAGTCCATCTTTTCCCCCTTGAGAAGTGCTTGCGCCAGGATCACAGATGGTGCGGTTCGAGCAGGAGCCGGCATTGCCTCCACGATTCGGATTTCAATTGCTTGCGGCGTCACGTGCGTGACCTCGGTTCGATAACGTGTGCCATGATCGTCTGTGAGGAAAAGGGGCTCGCCTGGTTGAAGACGAAGACTGTCCCGCAAATGGTGCAGCAGAGGACCGGAGATTCGAATGGTCGGGGGTGTGATGGCGTCGGACGACACAAAGAACGTGGGCATAGGACGTGAGAGGCCTAGATGAGCCGCAAGGGCATTGCTGCATCACTCGAAGAAGGTCTTCATCTTGTCAAAGAAGCCGTCGCTGTCTTCTTCCATCGACATGCCGCTCTCTTTGGCAAATTCTTTAAGCAATTCTTGCTGACGAGGGGTCAGTTTGGTGGGAATCTGAATCTTGATGACGAATAATTGATCGCCGGTACTTTGGTTCTTGAGGCTGGGAATGCCCAGGCCTTTGATGCGCAGGATCTTATCCTGTTGCGTACCGGCAGGAATCTTGATGACGGTATTGCCTTTCAGCGTGGGAACCTCGATCTTTCCTCCTAGCA
>JBDSKU010000382.1:0-8694 GCA_039916745.1 Nitrospiraceae bacterium | reverse complement strand
TGTCAAGGAGGCCGTCTCGGTCAAGTTCGGAGCTCATCCCTATCCTTTCTTACCCGGAGCATCCTCTGGATGCTCCGGGAAGCCGACCTAGACCAATTTAAACTGGGCGACGGAGGACGTCAGCCCTTCGGCGAGCTTCGCCATATCTTCGACGGTCACGCGCGCAGAGTCCGTCACTTTTTGCGTCGCCGCGGCACCGCCGGAGAAGTCCTTAATCGAGCGACCCACCTGGTCCGTCGAAGCGGTCTGGGTGACCGCTGCACTGGCAATGGTCTGTGCCAACTCTGACGAACGTTGGGCGATTCCTGAAATTTCGTTGAACACTTCACCGGTGCGCAGCGCGGAGGCCGATCCGGCTTCCACCGCCTGCGTTTCCTGTTCCATCGCAACCACCGCGTCTTGCGTTTCCGTCTGAATCACCTTCACAAGATCGGCGATTTCGCGCGTCGCTTGCGTCGAGCTTTCAGCCAGTTTCCTGACCTGATCGGCAACGACGGCGAATCGGGCTCCAGCCTCGCCGGCACCGGCCGCTTCGATGGCGGCATTCAACGCGAGCAGGTTCGTCTGATTGGCGATATCTCGAATCGTCGACACAATCTGCGAAATTTCCAGGGACCGGTCGCCCAACGCCTTGACCTGCTTCGACATACGTTGCACGGCTGAACGAATGCTATGCATGTCTTGCACGGTTTCTTCCACCGCCACCCGTCCGCGTTCCGTCGCCTGCAACACCTGCTTTGCAGATTCCGAAGAAGCGCCGGCGGTTTCCGCGACCTGACGCATGGACGAGGCCAATTGCTCGACTGCGCCTAACGTCTTGGAGGATTCGTCCGCCTGATGCTTCGCGGTTCCGGCCATCTGTCCTGCGCTTTCACGAAGAGTCCCGGCTGATTTGTTTACGCGTTCAGCAGCCTCTCGAACCTGTTTTAACAACTGCCCGAACCGGGTCACCATGAGGTTGAACCCGTCCGCAAGGTTGCCGAACATATCTGCCGTTACCTCACCGCGTTTCGTCAAATCTCCTTTGCCGACGTCCGAGACCAAAACCAAGAAGCTCATCAAACGTTTTTGCATATCGTCGCGTTCGGACTCCGACGTCACCAGCGACGTAATACGGTCCAACATCGAGTTGAATGAGGCCGCCATCTGTCCGAGTTCGTCCTTCGACGTGATCGTGGCGCGAGCTTGGTAGTTACCGCTTGCCGCCAACTGTGCGACGTGCGCAACCTGTCCAATACCCAGCGCCAATTTATGCGCCACCCAGTAACCAATCGATAATCCCAACAGCACCGCGAGCAACCCGCCGATCACCAACGCGAGGGTTGCATTGGCAGCAAGAGACTTGGCCTCATTACTGAGATCTTTGGCAATTTCTTGCATGGTCTTAATCTGTTCTGAGTGGCGGCCGCTCACTTCATCAAAGGCCGGTGCAATACTCACCGTCAACGCAAGTTGCCCCAATTCTCGCATCTGTAGCGCCTGTCCAGGCGATAATGTCTTCGACTCAAAACTTTCAGCAATGGCAGCAACTCCAGCTTCTGCCTGCGAAAAAAATGTCGTCAAGGCACCCTTTAACATTACAAGATCTTTTGCTTCATCGCGCCCAGTACTCGAGACGCGCACCACGGTCGCCGCATAGGCTGAAATCAGCCGATCAACTTCCTGTCTGTATGGCCCGATCTTCGCCACGTCAACTTTGAAGTCAGCGGCGCGAGGCGCTCGAGCAAGGTCCTGGAGCGCCTCATGGTACTTATTGACGTTGAACAACATCGCATTGAAGTCGATGAGAGGGACGGTGTAGTCGACGTAGATTGCATCAGTCTGTTGACTGATGCGTTTATTGGTCCACACACCCAACGAGCTCATGATCACGATGATGACGCTGACGATGCCGAAGGCCGTCAACAGCTTCGTCTGTGTTTTTAAGTCCTCGAACCGTTGCAGTACAGTAGGCCTCGCCATGGAAATCTCCTCCTTCTAGCTAACTAGCGATCGATGCATTCATGCCGTGAACTGCCTGGCATAGTGACGTTTCCGCCCACTTATCCCGCGCTCTCGAAGTGCGAGAGCACCGCTGCGGTTTCTAACACTCCCCGTAACCGGTCCTCGAGTTTGACCACCGTCGACACAAATGGAAACTCGGCCTCCCCCGTGCCGGTTGGCGCCGGCATGAATTGGTCCGTTGAGAGGGTGCGGATTTCTGGCACCGTATCTACCAACACACCCACCTGCCAATTCCCATGCTTCACGACGACGGCATATTGCAGCGTGGACTCTGCATTGAGCGAAAACATCATCCGCAGGTCGAGCAACGGAATCACTGTCCCGCGCAGATTCGTGACTCCCACCAAGCCTGAGGGCATTCCAGGAACCGGCGTGATAGATTCCACAATGAACACTTCGCGAACGCTCCGCAGATCGATCGTGAAGAGTTCCCCTCCCATGGAGATGATAGCGGCACGAATGGTCGCCGAGCCAGACGAATGACCCGGGGCGGCTCCTGAGCTTAAAGCTCCAGACGCTGGCCTGCTGGAATCCATATTCATGACATGCTGCATCGATGCCATTGCCTTAGCCCATCACTCGCTTAATAGCCGCAAGCAGCTCTTCGTTTTTGAACGGCTTCACGATATGGCCATTCGCCCCTTGCTGCTGCCCCCAGAACTTATCGCTCTCATTCCCTTTCGAGGTACAAAGAATGATCGGGACATTCTTGCAACGCTCATCGCCCTTCAAATCACGACAGGCTTGGAACCCGTTGCGGCCCGGCATCACGACATCCATCACGATGAGATCAGGCTTCTCGCTGGCCACTTTGTCTTCGAGCTTCTCGGTATTCGGAAAGGACACCACGGTGTAATTGGCCGCCTTGAGGCATCCTTCGATCAACTGCAGCTCGGCGTACGAATCATCGACCACGACAATCTTACTCATCTTGCGCGCTCCTTTGGTGATGTAACGTGAATGCGTGCGATCTCATCATCTCAGTCAGGTCCAATCTCTTGGCGCTATTTCAGCGGCAGCACCACGCTGATCGCCCCGGCCAACTCCCCTTCTTTCCATCCCTCTTTCTTCATGCCGGTCACATCGCGCTCGCCTTTCGGTGAACCATGACAACCCAGGCAGGTCGGACCGGCATATTCCGGGTCCATCATGCGAAGCACCGGCTTGCCATCGACCATCGTATTCCGGATATAGGATTGCCCCTTGGGGTGACGCGGATCGTTGAACATCCGCAAGACTTCCGCCTCAAAGTCATCCGGCTTATTATTGGCATTTCGATACTCGATCCCCGTCAGCTTCATACGGACACCAGACTTCTTGTAGAACTGCTCTCCGACTCTCCGGGCAAACACGGCAGGGATGAATCCTTTGAAGGAGATACCCGGCTTGTTGATAATCGGCTGGGCTTCGTCCACCACTTCCTTTTCCGCTTGGACTAAGGCGAGATAGAGATTCGCTTGCGGCACGACGTTGGGAATCCGCAGATCGAGTTTTGTAGATTTCTTAAACCGTTCTACGACCTGGCTGGACATGTAATCGCCGGTAAACCCCTTATCGGCCTTGGCCGGGTCATTGATATTCTTCATCTGCTCCGACAAGACGCCACGGCCGATCTTGACCAACTCGATCAAGTGCTCTGCCACTTCCGCCTCATTCCCGGCCATGACCGGACTCGCATAGAGCGTCAGGGCTACCACAGCCACCCCGCTTACCATTCGCCAACTCAGACGTGTCTGTTTCATGCCCTTCCTCCTCCTTGGTGCCTCGGAATACTATTCCATCCCATCACTCGCCATCCTGTCCCATTGGTGCAGAACCGCCATCGTTCGCACTCACCTATTCTTCGAGAACATCGCTACCCACACACTTCATCACGTGGCGATAGTGCAAAGGTTATGCTCGACTGAATGCCTATCCAATCACCACGACAGATGCCATTGAATTATCAGGCTGTTTTGAGTGGTTACTATTCGCTTTGCACAGACATCCTTTCTGTCACTCCAGCACCGAACTGTTCACCTTGTGACAAAATGATGTCGTCCTGGCAAAAAATGACCATCTCCCATCACAAGCACAGACTTCGGCATCACCATCTGTTCTATTGAGATATCCCTCCCCCATCGTTTGAGAGTCTGCATCAGTCTGCTCAGGCCTCTCGCCTATCGGAAAAAGTGTAGCAGACAATATCGATTTGGCATTTCATTCTCTAAATTCCGACCATGCCATCATCAAATCCTATGCGCAGATCTCAAAACCTTGAGGCCTCACTCTCCGTATGGTCCCCTATGAGCTGGATGCTTGAACGCTCACGATCAGAAGGACATACACGACGACATGGGCTTGGTCCCTGAGGCCAACGGCACGGGGAACCAATGAGCAGAGGGCAGCCCCATCATCCTGAGTTGTCTAGATCAGGTGGATAAGAAACTCGAGAAGGGTCAAACAAGGATATTAGACCAGGAAGATGAGACCGCTGTACCACGATCATAGATTGGGAAAATCGTATCGAGGGAGAAGGTCGATGGTCCGGAAATGAATCCAGGAATCACAGGCAGCAGGCAAAGCGGATGTGCTGCTGGCGGAGGACGGTCCTCCTATTTAACCATCCTACTGCCTCGCCATGCATGCTGCGAGGCAGTAGGAACGCTCGTCGCTACTGCACGGCTAACGCAGCATAGACCAGATCCATATTCAGGTGCTGTTGAAGGTGATCTGCCCAGCGATCCAGCTCAGCACGAAGTTGTGTCGTCACGAGTTCAGACTCACGCGGCGAAATAGGCGGGAGTCCCTTCCGACCCCGTGAGCGGTTTAGCCAACTCCGACGAAACTCCGGTTGATCGAACAGACCATGAATGCTGGTGCCCCAGACCAGGCCATCTTCACTGGCCGCGCCTTCACTGCTCGCAGCCGGACCTGCCCAGCTTTCACCAACCTCGATCTGAAAGCAGGGATTGACCGCTCCCCGGCTGGTGCGGCCCATGTGGATTTCGTAACCACGGATCGGTGAATGCGGTTCCACGCCATGAAGCCGCGACGACGCATGAACTTGCCTGCAGATCTTTGGCGCATCGAGCTCCGTCTTGATATCGAGAAACGCAAACCCCTTTGCGGTTCCTCCCCCCTCTAATCCCTTAGGGTCTGAGATCTCCTGTCCAAGCATCTGATACCCACCGCATATTCCAACCAACTCGTCCCCTCTATGCACATGAGCATCTAAGGCAATCGGAAATCCTGATTTCACCAGATAATCGAGGTCTGCAAGCGTATTTTTGCTTCCAGGAATCATCACCACGTCAGCTCCTTGCAGATCCTCCGGCGACGCGGCAAACCGAAGTGCCACATCCTTCTCAGCGGCCAACGCATTGAAGTCCGTGAAGTTGCTCATGCGGGGAAGCAGGACCACCGCTACGTTTGTGAGATTGGGTTTGAACTGAACCGATCGGGAACGAGCGAGATCGAGACTATCCTCTTGATCCAATCGAAGATCACGCAGATAGGGAACGACTCCCAGCACCGGCAGGCCCGTATGGGCCTCAAGCATACGAACGCCATCTTCAAAGAGACGCCGATCGCCGCGAAACTTATTCACAATTACGCCGCACACGCGCGCACGCTCATGAGGCGCCAATAAATCGAGTGTTCCGATGATCTGCGCGAATACTCCTCCTCGATCGATATCCGCCACCAGGACGACCGACGCATCGGCCAACTCGACCACAGGCCAGTTCACCATGTCTCGATCGCGAAGATTGATCTCCGCGGCACTCCCCGCTCCTTCAACGACGATGCACTCATACTCGTCAGCCAATCGCGCATAGCAGTCTCGAATAATTTTAAAGAGGATCTCTTTCCGATCAAAGTATGCGAGCGCATCCAACGCCTCGTAGACCTGGCCTCTCACCACAACTTGAGATCGTGAATCCGACTCGGGCTTGAGCAGAATCGGATTCATGTCCACCGTCGGCTCGATCCCACAGGCTTGAGCTTGCAATGCCTGCGCTCGCCCGATCTCTCCCCCATCGAGCGTGACGAACGAATTCAGCGCCATGTTCTGCGCTTTGAACGGCGCGACCAGCACGCCTCTTCGAGACAAGAGCCGGCAGATCCCTGCGACGATGAGGGTCTTTCCCACATCGGAGCCGGTCCCAAGGATGGCGATGGCTTTGCTTGGCGTCCTCGGAGCCGTCATGGTTTCTTCCCTGGGCTGCGCGGGGTACGCTGAGCATGCCAACGTACATAGCGGGCCAGCCCTTCTGTGACCGCCATCCCAATCACTCGCCCGACGAGTTCCCCGAGCACAGTATGGGTCCCACTATATCGCTGACGAGGGCCATTCCCGCTTACCACCACGACCGCGTCTGTCCCCGTTCCCGTGGCTCCTGAGCGACCGGTCCAACTTTTCACATTCGCCTGCAACAGGACGGCTGTCTTGGCTTCAGTCGCAACTTGCACCATCCCGACCATTGCGGAGGCAGACAGACGAGCATTGGTCACAAGGATCAAGTTGATCGTCCCGGCTTGCATCTGGCTGTTCATACGCTGCCCCAACATCACCGGCTCACCTGCTCGCACGGCATTCGACGTTCCAACCGTCACAAATCCTTCAACCCACATCTCATCATGAGCCTCTCGCACTGTGACCAAGTCCGCAAGCGATACAGCCGTCATGAGACCCACAAATGGATCGCGAATACCAAGCGAGAGGGCGAGCTGACTCAGCGTTCTCGCAGGATCAGCACAGCGCACATCCTCGTCACGATCACCTTTCGCCATCAAATTGGCTGCCACTTGATGGTTCAAGATATACCTGGCCCGTGTGACCCCACCGGCCCTGGGAGCAGAGGAAAGAACGGTTCTCAGGCCCCCAAGATCGACGATAAGCGTCTTTCGTCTGACCCTAAAGGCCGTCTGCATTCCGCGTATGCTCGGTGTCTTCATGGCTATGGCTTCCCCAAGCAGGAGCCAAGGGCTGCCAGCAATCGACGATTGTCCTTCTCAGTCTTGACCGAAACTCTAATCATCTGTGATGTGAGGCCTGGCATCGTCGAACAGTCTCGAACCAGAAGCCTCTCAGCAGCCAGACGTACAGTTACCTCAGCGGCACAGGTTGAGACGGGAAGTTCGATCAACACAAAGTTCGCGGCTGATGGGTAGAGAGATAGGCCGGATAAGGCACGAAGCCCGCGCATGAGCCGCGACCGTTCACCCTTCATGAACGAGCGGCTTGTCGTCGCATAGGCATGGTCGCGCAGCACTGCGAGTGAGACCTCTTGAGCCAGTGAATTGACCGACCAGGGAGGCTGACAATCTTTCATCCGTTCCACGACCTTGCTCGCGCCAACCAGATAGCCGATTCGCAACCCCGGCATGGCATAGAACTTCGTCAGACTGCGTAGCACCATCATACGCGGATACTCTCGCAACATCGGCATGACAGACTGAGCCGGACAGTAATCGATGAAGGCCTCATCCACGATCAACCAACCCTGCTGCCGATCGACGGCTTCAGCAAGCTCCCGCACAGCGAGCCGGTTCATCACCTGACCGGTCGGATTATTGGGATTGCACAGAAAGACGGCGTCGAATCTTGACCGTTTACCAGAAAGTTGTCGCAGCGCTTCGTTCATTGGAGGGCGAAATTGCTCTGCATATGTGGCGTGAACATACTGAACCGAACTTCCTCCCTCCGTCAGCGCACGCGCATATTCCTCAAACGTGGGACCCATCACAAGCGCAGACGTGATTGTGAGTGCGCGAGGCAGCAGATGGATCAATTCGGTTGAACCATTGCCGACGAGAATCATGTCCGGATCGACCGCGCATTGTTGCGCGAGTTCTTGAGTGAGCTGCCAACAGTCTGGATCCGGATAATGGACGATCTGCTTGAGCGCCGCGCGAATGGCGCGAAGCCCTGTGGCGTGAGGCCCCAACGGATTGATACTGGCGCTGAAATCCAGAATGCGGCCAACAAGAATTCGTTGTTCCCGGGCGACCTTGTAAACATTTCCGCCATGAATGGGCTGCGTCATCCCTTCACCATCAGAAGCAGAAGCAATCCAATGCCCAACACCGTTCCCAAGAGACTGGTCCAAAGCATGAGTGTCAACGCCCTGCCAATGTGAACCTGCGTCAAAGGCTGAACCGCATCGCCGAGACAAGGCCGTTCAAGAGAAAGACCGTCATAGCGGTTGACCCCGCCCAGTTGCACCCCGAGCGCCCCGGCCATCGCAGCTTCCGGACGTCCGCTGTTCGGGCTTAAATGCAGTCCCCCGTCGCGCAACAACATCCGCCAGGCCCCCTGCATCACTGGCCATGATCGAGACAGGATTCCCGCAGACAGCACCAGCAAGAGCGCGGCGATACGAGCCGGAAGGAAATTTGCTACGTCATCCAATCGAGCCGACGCCCAACCGAACCATCGGTATCGGTCATCCAAATGGCCGATCATCGAGTCCAAGGTATTGATCGCCTTATAGGCCAACGCCAAGGGCGCGCCCCCGATAACCAGATAGAACAACGGCGCGACGATGCCGTCAGCCGTACTTTCCGCAATCGTTTCCACCGTCGCACGAACGATATCAGCTTCCGTCATCTCCTCTGTATCGCGGCCGACGATCTGGGCAACGGCTGATCGAGCCTCCGGCAAAGAGCGGGATTGGAGTGCCCGTTGTACAGAGAGGACATGGTCCA
>JBDSKU010000381.1:0-2790 GCA_039916745.1 Nitrospiraceae bacterium | reverse complement strand
TAAGCGCTACGATTGCGTCAGCAACGGCCGCCATTGCCTCGTCGGTCAGATCTCCAAAAGAGAGTTTTACGAGTTCATCGAAGCTAAGTGCCCAGAATGGTATCTGGAGAGGTTTCTCATTCTTCTCTACATTAAAATCTGTCGAAACTCGGAAGACGGCGGATCGATCTGCCAACGCTTTCGCATACTCGCCATGAATGTCTAAAACGACGATGCGTGCTGAGGGATAGCGCGTCGGGTCAGACAGCGCGTTAAGAAGTCCGGCAACAGTCGTTGATTTGCCGGCGCCAGTCGTACCCACCACAGCAGAATGCCGAGTTACAAGCTTGTTGATATTGACGAGCGCCGGAATTGACTCGGCACTAGCTAGGTGGCCAATCGTCACAAAATCGACTGGGTCCCCAGGGCCGTAGATCTCTCGAAGGTCCTCTTCGGTAACTATGTGTACAGCATCATTGATTGTTGGGTGCTGCGAAACGCCGCGCTCGAATTTCCCTTCACGACCTCGCTCGCCAACCAACTGTACTTTAAGCCACTGGTTGCCCCAAGGGCGGTGGTCGTCATCCGTTATCGGTGCTGCGCCGGCACCGACCTGCGAGACTATGCCAAAGAGGGATGTATAACCAAGAGGAATGCGCACAAAGCTGCCAACCTTACCAATTCTATATGACTCGCCATTAAAAAAACTCAGGCTAGTCACGGTTTCGCTCACGAGGGAGACACTTACTGTCGTTCCGGCTACATCCTGCACTGTTCCAATAAGAGTTGGATCAGAGCGCATCGATAGGGCTCCGCTCGATGTCCCGACTTGAAAGCTGATGTGCCAAGAACTGCCCGAATGCTCCAAAGTCTCCTAAAAGCCACTTGCACTGCTTTGCGGGTGCCTTGGTACGCCAATCTGGTAAGTCTGTTCCCACGGCGATCGGGTAGGCGAGATTTGTGTCTTTCACTTCACTATGCCAATTGTGATCAACGGTTCCAATAATCCCGCCATCTGCAGCAAGGAGAGATAGGTTAGCATGCCGCCTTGCAAGCTCAACGGCTTTGGGCACGTTGGCTCGATCGTTGAAAATCATTCCCAGACAAGCAGCGTTAGGGTTTCCGGAGAGGCCTTGCTTGATGTAGGCGTTTATATGTTCATCGCCGAATGAGTAGCCACAAGTAAGAAGCACACATTGTTCTGAACGTAGGAACGCACGAAGCCGATCAATCATAGCCAGATACGGCATCTGCCGACTTTGGTCGTATTTGAGATGTGATGGATAGATTAGCAATTGTTCGCCCTCGATCTTGTTGCGGCTTCGCCGAATGTTCTTTTTCTTCTTCGTCTCCTCCTCCTCAGTCATCCACCAGTTTATAGAGCCGTGTATTTTCCACAATCGTGCCCAACGCGCAGGGAGGTCGTCCTCCGCCATAGATTCAAGGTCTAGGAATGCATTGTCAGAACCTACGAAGCCATCGAAGTAGGGAACACCCTGCTGCTCTAAGGCTTGCTCTAATAATAAATCGTAATTTGTAGTGAAGATTTCGACAGGTTTATCGCGAGCAATAGCCTGTATCCAACTCGCGAGTGCATGATATGGCGTACCACTCGTGGGAAGTGGATGTTTGACGATCTCCCGTATTTGTTCGCATATCGCAAGGTCGAGTTTGGTCAGAAGATCGTGCGGAAATCCGTCGATAGTGCCGTTTCCACATAGAGACTTAAGTGTTCGAATATGCCCCAGGACATCCTCGACTGTCGGCGTGGAAAATCCACGTCCGGCAACGCGATCCCAAGCGGTCCGTGCCACGTCTTTAAGTTCTAAATTAAGGTCCAGTGCATCCTTGACCAGCTTGGTAAGCCCTGTAATGTCGGGAATGAGCGGCTTAGTCTTTTCGCCATCGGGGATTTGAATGGCTAATGGGCATCCTGCGCCGATCAAGAACCCGACGCGCATCTTACCCGGTGCAAGCCGTTGCAATAGATCAGTGGCCCGACGATATGGACAATGAGTAGAGCCTATTGTTGATAAGGTAGTAGCGGACGCTGGCGTTTCTACCGTGCTTGATTTGGATCCATCTTTATCTGTCTTCTCCTTCGCCATCAGACCTCCGTTTCCGAATCAGTCTTGGGAGTGTCGATCAATGGGATGCCCAAGCCCTCAATCTCCTGGAGGGTTCGCCCAGCGATTCCTTGGAGGTCGCCATACATGCCAGCTGTGGAATCGATGACTCCTCTTATCTGTTCTTCACGTTTAGCCCAGAGGCGCGTCATCGTTTTTCGTTCTCTTTCAAGATCGGCTTGCATATCCGAGAACTTTTCCACGATGGCTTCAATGCGATGGCGAAAGCGTGGGCCAGTTAGATATTGATAGACCATTTCCATCTTGGTGTGTTGTCCTTCGCCTGCGAGGCGAGAACCTGACAGTTCGATCAAGCTCTGTCGGAGAGCAGTGGCTACGGGAATAGCATAGCGGGATTCTGTAACCCAGACTCCTTCAATGAGGTCGAAAGACTCGATCCCTTTAGGCAGCACTTGCGACACAATTAGCGCGACTTCAGCCTTTGCTGCTCGTTGGTCGTCCCGGATTTTTGGAAGCCAGGTATCGCTCCAATTTTTAGTGCGCTTAGATTCCCACAGGATCGTGCCGCAGAATTGGCCCTGAGGTCCGTTCACGCGCTGTAGTACATCGCCACCGAATTCGCCTTTGGGGACAGGCTCAATCGTGTCTCTGGGGAACTTTGTTCTTAGCAAGGTTTCCAGCTCTAATTCCTGGACTTCACCTTGGAGTTGCTGTGATCCCTGTT
>JBDSKU010000380.1:0-4612 GCA_039916745.1 Nitrospiraceae bacterium | reverse complement strand
ACCAACGCAGCCGGGAGCTGTCGTTCAGCCTCGGTCTTCGGATCTAGAATGGCTCTCACGACTCCGGCTTTGCCGGCTCCCGCGACGAGAAACAGTATCACACTCGCCCGGTTGATCACACCTAGGGTCATGGTTAATCTGGTCGGTGGATCTTTCGGAGATTGGGTGACCGCAATCGCAGATTGGCGGTCCTGCACATGAGATGTTCCGGGAAAGAGAGAAGCCGTATGGCCATCCTCTCCCAACCCTAAAAGGATAAGATCCAGGCGAGGCTGAGTCAGGGCTGCCGTCTTGGTGGCGCGTCTCAACTGCTGTTCATATTCAGAGGCCGCCGCCTGCGGGTCACGTGATTCCCCTGCCATACGATAAACCTGTGAGGGCGCAATGTTTAGAGGAGTGAACAGCGTGTTGTATGCGAGGGCGTAGTTACTCCGAGGGTCACCTGGAAGGACGCACCGTTCGTCGCTGAAGAAAAATACGGTTTTGGACCAATCGAAACGCCCGGCGAAGGAAGGCGAGGTGAGCGCCCGGTACAGGATTTCCGGCGTCTTGCCGCCGGAGAGCGCGATGAGGAATTGCCCTTTCGCGCGAATAGCCTCTTGACCCACCGCCTGCACAAACTCTGCTGCTGCGACAGCCCAGATGTGGCTGTTCTGTGAGATGCGAATGTCGGGGACGGCGATCATCCTAGTCCTTACGGGCGCGAGCGGTTCTGGTACGGGCCCTGGAGGAACGACGTGTTGGAGCACGAGGCGCAAGAGATTTCGTGAGCGCCTGTATCGTGGCAATCGGGTTCTTGCCCAGGGGCAGGATGATGGCTTGTCGATCATGCGCATGTAGCGCCTGTATATCGCCGGCTGCTTGCGCTCGGGCGAGGGTGCCAAAGGTCACGGCTGCTCCCGGAATGGCCATATCGGGACTCATCTGGTCCATAAGCTGCAGAAATATTCCGCTATTCGGGCCTCCTTTATGGAGCTGGCCTGTCGAATGGAGATAGCGCGGTCCATAACCGGCCGTCGTGGTCACATGGTGATGGGAGACGAGCATTCTCCGCAGGGAACGAATGGCCTGCTCCATCTTGAGGGAAGGCGTCGTATAGGCCAAGATCGCGACATAGACACCAGGACGGCATTGTTGCTTCAACAGTACCGCAGCTTTAGCCGGAGTGACGGTAACCTGTTTCGGCAACGTGCCGGTAGACTCGATTGTTTTCAGCACCCGAGCGGTGTTGTCTTTACTTTCCTGGACATTCGGTTGATCGAACGGGTGAATGCCCAAGAGATGGCCTGCAACGGCTGTCGCGACTTCCCATCGGAAAAACTCTGTCCCGAGATCGTACCGGTCTTTGAGCGTGAATGTCAGGACCGGATGTCCCTGTCGCGCGAGTTTGGCGACTTGGTGGTCAAGCGGCCTATTGAGATCGTTTTTGAGCCGGAGATAGACAAAGAGTCGGTCGGTGCCATAGGCGGTCGGTGAGACGACTGGTTCATGTGCGACGGGGATCAGGCCGGTTCCTTCCTTGCCCGTGCTTTCTGCGAGAAGCTGCTCCGCCCACAAACCAAATGCCGAGATCTGGGGTGAAGTGATGAGTGTGATTTTGTTTCGTCCCGCTTGGGCTAGTGCTGCCATCGTCGCGCCAAGATCAGCGCCGGGGTTATGTTCGAGCGGAGACTGAACATGGCAGACTCGAGCCATCATCGCAGCGCGTGCCAGCAACTCTGCCACATCGATCCCCATCAAGGCCGCCGGGACTAATCCGAAATAGGAAAGAACCGAGTACCTCCCTCCGATGTCCGGAGGGCTGGTGAAGATGCCCAAGAACCGATGCTCCGTTGCGAGTTTTTCTAACCCTGTGCCCGGATCTGTAATGGCGATAAATTGCTTCCCGCCTTGATGGCCTGTGGTTTTCTGTACAAGATCCCAAAAGTGGGCGAAGAGGGACATGACCTCAATGGTTCCGCCGGACTTGCTCGCGAGGATGAACAGACTTCGAGCGGGGTCGATAGCCTTCGTAACCTGTCCAACCCATCCCGGAACGGTGGAGTCGAGGACCCATAAGCGCGGGAAGCCACGGCCTGATCCAAACGAAGCACGCAACACCTCCGGGCCCAAACTGCTGCCACCCATTCCCAGCAGGACGACATCGCGGATGCCGCGATTCTTCACGGAGGTTGCGAAGGCCCGCAATTCCTCGGTTCGATCTTTCATATCGTCGATGACGGTCAGCCAGCCGAGACGATTGGTGATGTCGGTAGGGTCTTGTTTCCACAGTCGATGGTCTCGCGCCCATAGTCGCTCGACCGCATGGCTGGCAGTGAGCCGTACCTGTGCCGAGGCGACCAGGGATTGAAGTTCCAAGGGAAAGGATCGATCAGTCTTAACCTTCATAACAACCCTTCCGTATATCTTAGATATCGGATGAGTGAAACACAAACATAAGACCTCACCTATGGCGTCGTTGATCGACGGATAAGAAAGGGCATGCTTTCTACAACCGTCCAGGCGAAAGATTGTGCATGTTCGTGAGAAACCGTGAGGTCAAGGGAAGGGAGAGACAGAGCCGGATCTCCCGTCCTAAGCATGTTGCCCCATACTGTGAGCTTCCGCCACCATGCCCGCCCTCGTTGCATGGTCCATTGCCAGAGATCGCCATCGGGATTCGAAGACACGAGGACCCTCAACGGGGGAGAGAACAACAGTGTAAATGTTGTCGGCATATCCCCAAGTGAGATGGGCTCCTGTTCAGCTCCGGCCGCGGGATCAATTTTTCGACGACTCACTGGAGGACGTTCGCGTAGTCGGTATGCGGGCATAAGTTGGTCGAGATGAGAGGCCGACCAGCTTTCGATTGGAATGCGGTGGAGTTCGACGCCCCGGCCCTTGATCAGGATGACGTTGGACGCGAGGTCAATGAACACATAGGTCTGTGGCCGGGCCGCAAGCTTGATCTCTTCTTCTAACACGCGGGTGGCTTCTTGGAGCGCGACAGGATCGGCTATGTCTACTGTAGGAGTCACGTCTGGTTCAGCAGCCCAGACTCCCGGAGTAAGGGATAGGAGAATGGAGAGTACTGCGCAGAGAAAAATCATAGGGGGACTGCGCCAGTGCGAGGCCGGTTAGAAAATCATGATCGGTGTGCCGACCTTGGCAAGCCGATACACACTTTTTAGATCGTCATCGTTGAGTCGAATACAGCCATGCGTCACATTTTTTCCAAGAAGGCGGGTATAGAGCGTGCCGTGGATAAAATAGCCCTTCCCGAATCCGAGTGCATATTCGCCGAGCACGCCTGATTCGAGGCGGTCGGCTTGACTCTTGGGGACTTCGAGCCCTTCTTCAATAAAAGCCCAGTCCGGCTTCACCCAGACGGGATTGGTCAATCTGGATTGTACGGTAAATTCTCCCCGAGGGGTATCGAAGATCCACTGCCCTTTTGAATCGCCAGGCTTATCGAGAATCGTGCCGCTTCCGGTGGAAGCCACTGCATCCAGCATCACCTGATCACCCCGTTTGATATAGAGGTGATTCCGAGCCGTATCGACAAGGATATAGGGTTGCGTCGGCATCAACTGACTTAGCTGTTTGAGGAGCGTCTTATAGCGCGCGTGGAATGCCTGCGATACAGCGTGATCTACCGCAGTGGGTTGAACGGTTATCGCATTCGACAAGGACAGGCCACTGCTCTGCACAAGGGTGACAAGGAAGAGGCTCATCACGACGGACCACAGAGACAGGAGGACGCGCTTCATGTATCCGCCTCAGGTTTCTTCTCTTTGCACACTGAGCATCGCCAAAGTTTGCGCAACGGAGTTCTGCTCGTGCAAGGCGCCGACGATGGTCACCGGCGTGCCCTTGTCGACTCGATCAAAGAGGAGGACCATCTGCGGATTGTCGAGCATGACACACCCCAGCGTTTGGGCCATCAATTCATTCTCGACTCCGTGGATTTCAATTTGCCCCCCGATAGCCCTCGATGCCGGGATCTGTCCCGTCTTCCGTTCGAGCCGATAGCGGCGTCGATCCTCTTCGTTGGGATAGTCGAGAACCAAGGCGCGATAAAACTGAGTCTGCCCCTGTCCACGCTTACTGCTGACCCGATACCGGCCTTCCGGGGTGGCACCGTCACCCTGGTATCGTTTCTCGCGAATGCCATTAAACCCAAGGCGGACGGGGTAGGACACTATTTTTTGCCCGTTTCTGTAGAGGGTTAAGACTCGATCAGCCTTGCTCACCACAATAGCCGAGGTTCGGTGGGTGCGTGACCAAGTAATGGTGTCCTTGGCCATCTGCTGCCAGCCAATGATTTGATCTCGATTGGCATATCGCCCTAATTCATGGCTCAACAAGACCGCTTGCGTAGCCAAATTCTGCGCAGCCCGGTCCGCTGCGTCGAGGGAGCGATCGTATTGCCCCTGCTCATAGAAGGCACGGGCCTGTTTCATGAGCAGATCGGTTTCTATGGGTTTTTGTCCCAGAACAAGCCGACTATCAATGCCGCTGACCTGCATGGTCATCAGCCGTGACTGGCCCTCAACCCGAGCAATCTTGCTTTCAGTTGAATGGCGCAATAGTTCGCGCTCTTTTGTGAGGCGAGTAACCGTATGTGCCCCTT
>JBDSKU010000379.1:0-3427 GCA_039916745.1 Nitrospiraceae bacterium | reverse complement strand
AAGGCCGCAGCCGGATCGCCACGGAAATCGCGGCCCATCTTGTCAACTTCGTCCAACATCAGCACAGGATTGTTCACTCCGGCGCGCCGCATGGCCTGAATGATTCGTCCAGGCAGGGCTCCGACATAGGTCCGGCGATGGCCACGTAATTCCCCTTCATCATGCACACCGCCCAGGCTCAGACGTTCGAACGTGCGTCCCATGGACCGGGCAATGGACTGGCCTAGGCTGGTTTTGCCCACGCCGGGAGGTCCGACGAGGCAGAGGATGGGTGCTTTGGCTGTGGGATTTAATTTCAGCACGGCCAAATGCTCGACGATCCGTTCCTTCACTTCTTTGATGCCGTAGTGATCCTCTTCCAAGACCTGACGAACCTTGCTCAACTCTAAACGGTCTTCCGAGGATTTCTTCCAGGGAAGCTCCATCACCAGTTCGAGATAGGTCCTGAGGACCTGATGATCCGGCGAGGAAGGAGACACCTTGGCTAACTTGGCAATCTCCCGCTCCACTTCTTTGCGTATTGGGTCGGGAAGATCAGCCTCCTGAATTTTCTTCTTCAGCTCAGAGACTTCGGTTTCTTCTCCCTCGCCTTCGCCAAGTTCTTGTTGAATGGCCTTTAATTGTTCACGGAGGACATATTCTCGTTGGGTCTTCCCAATCTTGGCTGACGCCTCGTTGGTGATTTTGTCCCGCAATTGCAGGATCTGGATTTCTTTCGAGAGCGCGCCATAGAGCGATCTCAGCAGCTCGATCATGGATGAACTTTCGAGCAGCTTTTGTTCCTCCTGCACCGTGAGATTGATGAGTGAGGCGATGCGGTAGGCCAGGGCCACGGGATTATCCTCGTTGCTGAACGCCGCCGCGGCTTCCTGAATACCGGGGGCCTGAATCAAGCGAGGCAGGTCCGTGACCAATTCCTGGATAGCCCGATGCAGGGCTTGGACTTCGGTGCCCTCATCTGTTGGGCGATCGATCTGCCGGGCCTGGACGAGCAGAAAGGGTGTCGTCTGCTCGACCTTGATCAAGGCGACACGCTCAAGGCCCTGCACGAGGGCATGGATGGTGCCGTTTTCAGACCGGCCAATTTGTTTCACAATGGCTTTGGTGCCGATCGTGTAGAGGTCTTCGCGCCCCGGCTCTTCTGTCAGGGGATCGCGCTGTGCGACCACGAGAATCGTCTTCTCTTCTGTCTTCATCGCCGCCTCGACGGCAGCCATGGACCGTTCGCGCCCGACGGTCAAGGGCATCATGATCCCGGGAAACAGGACGGTGCGTTTAATGGGGAGGACAGGTAGTTGTACAGTCAATGTTTCATGATTCATATGGCATGATCCCTTCGCTCGGCCGGTGAAAGGAAATGAGACGAGATGTATAAGCGGTAGATAGCGTCCGTCGGGATGAAGTCAAGGGGAGGGAGGAAGGAGGCAGGCGACTCGTCGAAACCGTGGAGATGGATTAAGATGCGCTTATCTTCAGCGATCGACGAAGACGCCGCCGTGGGGATAGAATACAAGCTTTCCATCACCGGGACGATTGTCGGCAGAGATTGAAGGATCGGATAGTATATAGGTGTCGTTGCCCTCAAGGTCAAAGAACCCTGCGACACTCTTCTCCGAGGAATCTCCTAACCCAGATTTGGCGTTGTATTGGTCCGCTCCGCCCTCGTCGATGAAGAGTCCCCAGGAGGCGTAGTCGGCTCGACCTAGACCGGTTGAGCGGTCGAAGGCATAGGTGTCGTGACCCGTGCCGGCATCGATCATCAGGCTCACGCTGCTATCCCACGCGACTCCGCCGTTGTAGAAGGGGCCGGAGGAACCATAGCGATCGTCTCCATGATGGTCGATGAAGAGACCGACTCCGAAGTGCGCGGACGCGCCATGCCCATAACGAGCGGCCTGATGTTCGTCGTGACCCGCTAAGTCCAATTTCATGCCGGTGCCGAAAAAGTAGCCATGCCCTTGCGAAAAGTTGGCGCTGTCGTAATGATCCTGGCCTTGGATGTCCAGCAGGAGTCCCCAGCCACCGGCGAGGTTGTACGGTTGCCACTCCACTTTCTTTGTCAGAATCCGTTGTCCCGCTCCAGCTCCTAGTCCGAAGCAGTCGTACTGATAGAGGGGATCCCCGGGCTTTCCCGTGGGCGCGTCTTGGGCATTGTAGGCGCTGGAATAGGTGCCGCCGCATTGATAATGGTCGTCGCCGGTGACATCGATGACGGCGCCGACACCCAAGGGACCACCGAATCCGATGGCGAAGCCATGGCTGGTATAACGGTCGTTCCCTGCGGCATCGAGCAAGAGACCGAGTCCCCCAATGGCTGCGCCCTGGGTCAGGCGATTGCCCATATAGACATCGTTACCCTTCGCGTCGAACAAGATCCCGAGGCCTCCGAATCCCGCGCCTCCCGATCCCATGTCGAGCTGGTAGACATCGTCTCCGGCATGATCGATCAACAGGCCCACTCCTAGTCTGCCGGTGGCCAGTCCGAGCGGAGCCCCGTCATAGGTGTCGTCTCCCTTGAGATCGATGACGACGGCATTTCCCTGATCTTCGTCTGTCGATGCGGCAATCATGCCTCGATAGAGATCGTTGCCGCCCACATCGATAATCAGGCCGAAACCTTTGTCCAACTCATAGGTATTCGGTCCCGGGCCACCAATGACGATCAGTCCGTAGGATGTTTCTTGAACGAACAGCACATCGCCTGTTACTCCGTGCGGAGCGGAGGACGCGGGGAGGGGCGTCGTCCAGGCTGCGGCGACCTGGTGCAGCCAGCGCTCATTGGCCAGGCGAGCGAGCACCTGGGCTGCTGCAATGAGGCTGGCATAGTCCACCTGTTCCTCAAGCAGTTGGGTAAACCGGAGATCGGCTTTGATCCGAGCGCCCGTCTGCTCCGATAGACTTGAAATCTGCGGGATGTAGTGTTTCGCCATCGACGCGGCATGCAGAAATAGGAAGTGCCGCTCTGCCTCGGTGAGATTCGTCAGCGCTTTGTCTCGGTGGAGTGAGGCCTGTTCCAAGCTTTCGGCCATGAAGGCCAGGAGGTCTCGGCGCGCGGAGCTGGTCGGCAGAGGGACAGGCTTGTAGAACGTGGAGGTGCGATCCATGCCGGCTTCTAACAGGTCGAGGAGGGCTGGAAGATTGACGGACCCGCCTTCAGCCATTTCCGCTAATAAGAGCCCTTGATGTTCCAAATCGGTGAGACCGTCCCAGGGCTGTTGCAACGCCTTGAGCGCCAGGCGGCGTTTGAATTGTGCCGGGATCTTTTCGACTGTTTCATGTGCGGCGATCAGGTCTCGATGATGAGATCCCGTCAGTTGCTCGAAGTCCTTGCGCACGGTAGGAACCAGTCGATCGAGTGCCGAGTCTCGCATGTGGCTGGTGGGCGTGGCGGCGGAAGGTCCTAGCAGCCCGAAGAATCCTTGCACTG
>JBDSKU010000378.1:0-2830 GCA_039916745.1 Nitrospiraceae bacterium | reverse complement strand
TTGCGATCGACCCACTGGACCAGCCGCGTGAACATCGCTATGACACCACCTTGGTGGGCTGGCGACGCTCAACCAACGCCCGCAACTTCGTGCGCATCTCATCAACCGGTAATCGCGTCCGATCCCCATGCCCGGCCAGAATCCATTCGAAGGGGTAGTCGAGAAGTTTCCTGATTGAATCCACCAGCACATGTTTTCTCCAGACCAGCCGGCTCGGAGCACCGAGCATCTGCTGCTCGGAGTCCCACCAGAGATGATCCCCCGTAAAGAGAAACCGATTCTTGTAGAGTAGGGCGATGCTACCTGCCGTATGCCCCGGCACAGGAATAATCAAAAATTCCGGCGAGACCTCGACATTGTCGGCTCCTTCGAGGATCCATTCCGCATCCGGAACCGCTTCGATGTCCGCCCGATGAATCATCCGCTTTGCGCCGAAATGTGCGGCGTATTTCTCTGCATCGGCCACATCGTCTTTATGCGTGAGAAAGATGCGGGCGATGCCGCCCTTTCGTTCGAAAGCCTCGACGAGATGCTTGATATACCGAGGTGAGTCGATGAGCCAGTTGCCGTCAGGATGTTCGATGAAGAAGCTGTTCGCACCGAACGATTTCTCTGAGTTGAAGCCACAGTAGGAGACACCGCCCTCCAGATGGATCGGGAAACTGGCCATCGCGTCCTGCATCAGAGATTTGTCGCTCTGCTCGGTGCCGATCGAACCGACGGGGCAGGCGAGGAGCGCTTGATAGGCCTGATGTAGAGGCCCTCGATCGGCTGGCTGGCGGGTGACTGCAGAGAAATCGCCGACTTCCTCGAAGCTCGTCGGAGCTAATTGGCGGCAGGTATCGCAATTAATGCAGGTCGCATCGACATAGAAATTCCCTCCGACATTGGAATCGAGTCGTTTCTTCTGATCGGCCATGCCACAACCTCTACCAGGTGACTCCTACGCCCTCTTCGCTTCTTTCGTGCGATCTGCCGCACGCCAGAGATACCAAGCCGCCGCCGTGCGATAGGGTCTCCAGCACTCCCCGTATCGTAACACCTCGGTGGGCGTCGGCATCGCACGCCGATCGTAGGCAATGCGGAACCCGTTGCGTACACCGAAGTCGTCGACCGGCAGGACATCGGGACGGCCCAGCTGGAAGATCAACAACATTTCGACCGTCCAACGTCCGACGCCGCGCACCGCAACGAGACGTTCGACAATCGCATCGTCCTCAAGCCTCTTGATGACTCGACCGGTCGGCACGGTCCCGTCGAGCGTCTTCGCAGCCAAGTCGCGAAGCGCCGCCACCTTGGCCCGTGAAAACCCAGCGCCCCGAATCGCCTGCTCGTTCATCGTCAGTAGATCAGCCGGTTGAGGAAAACGCCGAGCCGGAAACAGGGCGACGAACCGGCGCAGAATACTGTCCGCCGCTTTCTCATGCAGTTGTTGGTTGGCAATTGCTCGTGTCAAAGATTCAAAGGGCGATCGCCGCGCGCGGGGCGTTAACGTGAAGGGCCCCATCTCCCGGATCAACCGGCGCATCACCGGATCGACCCGAGCCAGAAACTTCATCTCAGGACCATGCCCGGTCATGCGACCCTATCCACTCGTCGAACAAGCACTAGCCTTGACTCATGATGGCATCGGCTTCGATTTCAACCAGCATGTCCGGATCGATCAAGCGCTTCACCTCCACCATCGTCGTCGCAGGTCTGATGGTTCCAAACACTTCACCATGCGCGCGGCCTACCTCCTGCCATTGATCGATGTTCGCCATGTAGATGCGCGTCCGCACAACATCAGCGAGCGAGGCGCCTGCTTGCTGCAATGCCGCTTCAATTGTTTTGAAGGTCTGAATCGTCTGGGCATAGGGATCTCCCTTGCCGACCAGGCCGGAAGAGGTCATTGCCGTCGAGCCGGAGACGGAGATCGACGCACCAACACGCACCGCCCGTGAGTAGCCGATCTTCGCTTCCCAAGGACCACCAGTGGAAATATTCTGCCGTCCCATCTGTTCCTCCTACATCACGATGCCGCCGCCGGCATGAATATTCTGGCCCGTCAACCAACGGGCCTCCTCGCTGACGACGAACGCCACCACATCGGCGATATCTTTAGGTGTACCAAGCCGCTTCAACGGCGACATCTGGATACCGACCTGGCGAAACGGCTCTGTCATCATCCCTGTCTCGGTAAACCCTGGCGACACGGTATTCACCGTAATCCCACGTGAAGCGAGTTCCTGCGCCAGTCCCTTCGTATACTGTTCCAGCGCACCCTTGCTGCCAAGATAAGCCGTCGCACCGGGAAAACTCAAATGGGTACCATCGGTGGAAATGTTCACGATGCGGCCACCCTCTTTAAGGGTCTTGGCCGCTTCCTGCATCGCGAAGTAGGGCCCTTTGGCATTCAAGCCGATCACCTGGTCGAAATCGGCTTCGGTCGTATCCATGAGGGGTTTGGGCATAAACTTCCCAGCATTATTCACGAGAATATCCAGCCGACCGAACTGTTTCACCGTGTCGCTGACGAGCCGGCGGGCCTCCGCCACCTGGCTCATGTCGGACTGCACCGCGACGGCTTTCCCGCCCTTGGCCTGAATGCCTGTGACAACCTGCTGCGCTTTCTCGGCACTGGTGCCATAATTTACCACCACAATCGCGCCCTCTTCGGCCAAGCGCTCCGCGATCGCTCGCCCGATTCCGCTGGACGATCCGGTGACGATCGCCACCTTTCCACTGAGTGAGGCCATGTGATCTCCTTTACATGCTGCGTACCTGATGTCTCTCTTCCACTCCGTCATCGAAACGAGAACGAGACGCGCGTCGAGAGAGCCTATACAGG
>JBDSKU010000377.1:0-4390 GCA_039916745.1 Nitrospiraceae bacterium | reverse complement strand
GTCCGTTTGTCACAGCCTGGATGAAAACATTCGGCCGGAGTGCCGCGGTGCGAAAGCAAGCCCGTGGCTTTCTCACAGGCCTCGAGACGCATCTGTCTGAAGGCTGTCTAGGCCAGGTGTCGGAAATTTTCGATGCCGATGCGCCGCATCAGCCGCGTGGCTGTTTCGCCCAAGCCTGGTCGGTGGCAGAACCGCTCAGAGCGCTGATCGAAGCTCTCGGTGTTCAGGCCGATGCTGGAAACGTCGCGGTGAAACGAGTGGTTGTGCGGCAGCGTAAGGAAATAGCCGCTCCCTCGCCTCAGCAGAAGAAGGAGGAGTCAGCGCAACAGGGTCTGGGCAAGGATGTGCTGAGCAATCCCTGATCTGTTTTTGTGTGGGGAGGTTCAGTTCGTTTCTCGCGTTCTTCTCTTTTCACCTTGCACTCGCCGTTCTCGCAGGCCGTGGCCTGCTCATATTGGCGCTCGTCACAAGCCAGCTTATCCTCTTCGCTAATAGCGGTAATGATTCGCGCCCGCTAACTAGCGCGAGAGTGCCGCGAACGAAAGACCACGATCTCGGCAATCAATGCCATTGGCAGGCCGAAGACGAACGCTCCGGTCATCGCTGCTTCCACTGAGGTGTCATGGGTGTTGCTGGAAAAAACTTCAATGAGCAGCATCCTGCCAAACAGCCCGGCGAGATACACGCCGATGGCTGCCAATAGAGCGAGTTCAAGTGTTTGCACAAGAGTAGGCTATGGCGGTGAGAGCATCCTGCCAACGGGGGAGGGGTTGCAGTTGTGCCAAGTTGAGCGTTTATTGGGATTAATGAGAGGTCGTTCTAAGTCAGGAGCGAAAGACGGCGAGAATCGATGTGCGATGGTGGCACCCAGGCTATGAGCCCTAGGCCACAGCTCATTATTGACTGAAGGCACGCATGAACTCCGGTCCGTTCATTGCTGAAATCTGTACGCGCGAGGACAGCGCTCCGATGTCTGTCGGCCCGAGAATTATACCGTGGCCTCTTCTGCTTCCTTCGCGGCTTTGGCGGCGAGGCTGTTTCTCCGATTATTGGAGATCGTTCGATCGATGACCGCTCCGCAATTGATACATTTCCAGGCATAGAACACCAAGAAGAAGTCTGAGAATCGTTCCAACATCATCAGACCTTTGCACTTCGGACAATCCATCGTAGTATCTCCTTTGGTTAGATACGCGAACTCGTACGATAGTAGAGCAATTTGCGATCCAGCTTGACAGGATCGCAATATCAATAGCTTAGCACTGTGGTGACTACTTATACGTACAATCCTGTACGCTCTGTTGCATTTATGTTTTCAATTTTGTGCAGCAGTCATGTTTTGGTGAAAACGAAGGCGGGGTGACATCGAAAATGAGGGTATGAATACGTGCGGGAGTGATTTCCGCTGTCGCTCGCTCTTCAGTAAGCAACCAAGGAAGTGAATCTTGAAATTGTTCTGAGGAAGGATCGCGTAATCGTCGAAGTGGTGTGTGCTGCCCAGCGCACCAGAACCTCTTTCACAAGAGACTCTGGCGGCGTGGTGGATGATAGGTATGAAGGTTACTGCACTTCGACGGTGATGGTCTGGCTTGCCGAGACGAGTTTGTGGTCCTTGTTGGCGCCGGTCACGGTGATTTGGTGCTTCCCTTTGCTCAGGCTCTTAAACGATCCGGGAAAGCCCTTCTGATATTGAGTATCCAGGTATACATGGGCATGTGCCGCTTCGGAACCCTTCGTCAATTCGTACTTCAGCTCAAAGCTGTCGCTGACCTTGTCCCCATCCTTGGGAGATGTGATGACCAGCTTCGAACCGTCCTCGATCGGGGCATCTCCTGCAAAAACCGGTGCTCCATTGAGCGCACCCACCAGCGCGATCCCCAATCCCATGAATCCAATACGTCCCATCACATGCATAAACGGCCTCCTTGTGTGAATTGAGCGGAATAACGGCTACACCTTACCACCCACTACGGGATATTTTCGTCGCTGGATGCATCTTTCTTTGTAATCGTAAGGCCATTTCCCCGACTCTCTATGAGCACTAGGGAGGTTTGCAATATCCGTCCAGAACGATATCATCATATCGGTACAGCTTCCGGGTGAGGCTCAAGTCTCTCACCGATTCACTGTATTGGTTGCGGGACGCCGTATGAAGGGTTCTCCTCTAGATTGCTCCGTCACGCCAGTCTCGGCTACTATTCCTCCTCCAGGGTTAGGCCTGGGTGCCGATGGCGTTATCGGGTGTCTGTGCCTCCTGTTTTTCTGTCCCGTCATATCGTTGGGCAGTGGGTTTTTCGGAGAAAGAAGAGGCTGAGTGTGACGGAGAACTTCCTGTCCGATCCTCAAGGTTGGGTCGATTCCTACGGAAACGTGTTATATCGCTTTGCGCTGGTGCGTGTGCGTGATCGCGATATTGCCCAAGAGCTGGTCTAGGATACGTTGGTGGCTGCGCTTCAGGCCAAAGCACGATTTACTGGACAGTCCTCGGAGCGCACCTGGATGATCGGGATCTTGAAGCACAAAATGGTTGATGCCTTTCGGAAAACCACTCGCGAGCCCATTCAGCATGCCGATCAATCGACCGACGAATCACCGGACGAAGGCACATTTGTGGCCGACGGCCATTGGAAGCCGGGAACGACGGCGCCAAGTGGCTGGCCGGATCATCCCGACAGTCTGCTCGAACGCAAGCAGTTCTGGGAAGCCCTGACGGCCTGTATCGGGAAGCTTCCTCCGCGGACCGCGCAAGTGTTTCCCCTTCGAGAAATCGACGAGGTCGAGGCCGACGACATTTGCCAAAGGTTGTGCCTCACCCCGTCGAACTTGTGGGTCATCCTGCATCGGGCCAGAAAACAACTTCGTCAATGTCTGGATCGCCGCTACTTTGGCCAGGCGCAGGGGATGGTGGAATGATGAGTTCGACTCGCGGAATCATGCCAACCTGCCAGGAGATGACGCGGCTGCTCTCAGATGCGATGGATCGTCCACTTCCATTCCTCCTACGGATGCGGGTGTATCTCCATCTCGCCATCTGTACGTTTTGCCAACGCTATCACGATCAGCTGAAGCTCCTCCGGCACATGCTCAGGAATCATGGAGAGCGGCTGGATGAGGCGCAGCATCCAGCCGCTCTCCCTCTCACCTGAAGCCAGGTAGCGTATACAACGGGCACTTGAAGAGCCTCGGCAGTGAGCGCCAGGGCCTGGGCATGTGCGCGTAGTGTCTCCTTAAAGATTGCCGGCCAGTATGTATTTCCGGTCGATCCACTCACGAATCTACTCAATCTCCGCAGCTCCAATTTGATCCGATCCAATCCGATCCTCGCCAATGCCTAGGCAGGCCTTCTCTTTTCTCTCCGATTGCAGATGGTGACGCACCACCAGGTGGCTCGGTTGTTCGAGAAGTATCACCGCCCTATTTGAGGCGTCGCCTTGAGGCTCTACGGACTGTAAGGTTCAGGGTTCTGAAACGACTCAATAGCAGCAAGTCGCTGCCTCTTTGGCCATCAACATCAGAGTGCCATGAAGAAAAGAGGCGTGCAGAGGTCCGGTGGCAGCGTGCGACAGAGCAAGCAGATAGATGCCATCACAACGATAAGGGAGCATGTCATGACAATGGCGAATAGATTCCTTCTGGCCATCATGGTCTTGGTCGCGAGCATGGTCTCAGCATCCGCCTTTGCGGAAGAGTTCAGTCACAGCACGCCAGGTATTAGCGGATACGATCCGGTGGCCTATTTTTCCGATGGCAAGCCGATGCGCGGGAGCGGCTACCACGTTACTGTGGTCGAAGGGGTGACCTACGCGTTTGCCACGGCTGAGCACCAGAAAATGTTCGAGACTAATCCAGAGAAATATCTGCCGGCCTACGGAGGCTACTGCGCGTACGGCTTGGGCGTCGGCAAGAAGTTCGTGGCAGATCCCGAGGTGTGGAGAATCGTCGAGGGGAAACTCTATTTGAATCTGGACAAAGGCATCCAGCAGAAATGGGAGGAGGACATCTCTGGATTCATCAAAAAAGGGAATGCCAACTGGATCACCATGAAGGAAAAGAAGCCCTCTGACTTGTAATACTCGAGGGGAGAGGCCCGCCGCATAAAGTACGGCGGGCCTCTTGTTATTCACCGCGTACGATATAAAGGAACAAGGATATGAGAAATGGCATGATGGTGGCAGCCGTGCTGGCGGTGGCTGCAGGCACCTTGATGGGGGTGTCTCTCGGTCGCGCGGAACGGCCCGTCCCTTTGAATGTCGACCTGGCATCTGGCGCCATCAGTGTCCCGGAAAATTATGCCGACAGGCCTACACTTGGAACCTGGGCTCACGCCCGCACGGGAGAGAGCTTTGAGAAGCTGGGCCCTGGCGTACACGAGTATCACGTTGTGTATACC
>JBDSKU010000376.1:0-5793 GCA_039916745.1 Nitrospiraceae bacterium | reverse complement strand
TGCCAACACGCGCGCGGTCTTCGGCGACTATATCAGCATCTACGACATCCAGCGGGCGGTCGTCGACAAGGCGACGGTCCCCATCTACTACGAGAGTCGGCTCGCCAAGCTGGAGCTGAAAGCATCGGAACGGCCCAAGATCGATCCCGAGTTCGAGGAGGCCACCGAAGGCGAGGAGGTTGAGCGGAAGGAACAGCTCAAGAGCCGCTGGGCGCAGCTCGAAGCCGTAGTGGGATCGGACAACCGGATTAAACTAATCGCGCGGGACTTGGTTGATCACTTCGAGAACCGGCTTTCGGCGATGGACGGGAAGGCGATGGTGGTCTGCATGAGCCGCCGGATCTGCGTCGAGCTGTACCGCGAAATTGTTCTGTTGCGCCCCACGTGGCATGGCGATACGGACGGCGTAGGTTTGATGAAGGTGATCATGACCGGGTCGGCGTCCGATCCAATGGAATGGCAGGGCCACATCCGCAACAAGAAACGGCGTGAGGATCTGGCGCTCCGGTTTCGCGCCCCAAAGGACCCTTTTCAAATTGTGATCGTGCGGGATATGTGGCTGACGGGCTTTGACGCGCCAAGTCTCCACACGATGTACGTGGACAAGCCGATGCGCGGGCACGGGCTCATGCAGGCCATCGCGCGGGTCAACCGCGTCTTCAAGGATAAGCCCGGTGGACTGGTGGTGGATTACCTCGGCCTTGCCGACGAACTCAAAAAAGCGCTGGCGACGTATACCGAAAGCGGCGGTACCGGGAAGACGGCTATCGATCAGGCCGAGGCCGTGGCTGTGATGCTGGAGAAGTACGAGATCTGCCAAGGACTCTTCCACGGCTTTGACTGGTCGCGCTGGATGACTGGGAAACCGCAAGAGCGTCTCTCGCTGTTGCCCGCGGCGCAGGAGCATATCCTGGCCCAGCAAGACGGCAAACCTCGTCTGCTGCGCGCAGTCACCGACCTCTCGCAAGCCTTCGCGCTTGCCGTGCCACACGAGGAGACGTTCCGCGTTCGCGATGATGTGGGCTTTTTCCAGGCCGTCCGTTCGGTCCTGGCCAAGAATACGCCAGGCGAGCAGAAGACTGACGAAGAACTCGACCATGCCATCCGGCAGATCATCTCGAAGGCGGTTATGTCCGACGAGGTGGTGGATATCTTCGCCGCAGCCGGGCTGAAGAAACCGGACCTCTCGATCCTCTCTGACGAGTTCCTGGCGGAAGTTCGCGGGATGCCGCAGCGCAACCTCGCGGTCGAGTTGCTCCGCAAGCTCCTGGCTGGCGAGATCAAGGCCCGATCGAAGCGGAACGTCGTGCAGGCTCGCTCCTTCGCGGACTTGCTGGAACAGGCGATCAAAAAGTACCAGAACCGGGCCATCGAGACCGCACAGGTGATCGAGGAGCTGATCGGCCTGGCGAAGGATATGCGATCAGCCCATACGCGAGGCAAGACGCTTGGCCTGACAGAAGACGAGTTAGCATTCTACGACGCACTGGAGACCAACGACAGCGCCGTGAAGGTGCTGGGTGAGCCGACGTTGACCAAAATCGCTCGCGAGCTAGCCGAGATGGTGAAGAAGAACGTCACCATCGATTGGACGGTACGAGAAAACGTACGAGCCCAACTCCGTGTCTTGGTGAAGCGCATTCTTCGCAAGTACGGCTATCCACCGGACAAGCAGGAAAAGGCGACGCAGACCGTACTGGAGCAGGCGGAAGTGTTATGTGCTGAGGTTGCGGCCTGAAGAAAAGCCAAACTGAATTTTAGAGAGTGTGTCTATTCCCAACTCAACGCCGCGCGCGTGAATCTCGCTCGATCGACGGCAGTCTGAACATGCTTAATTAGCCCACGCTCTATCTGCCTTCTCCGCTATTGCGAATGACGGAACGAGGTGTCGTTGATACACTGAATGGCCGGCCTCGTATATCGCGCGGAGTTTCGTCGCGAGCGGGATTCTCAGTCTTTTGTCTCATCGAGGAGATTGTGATGAACAAGTTCAGCTGCAGTCTGTTATTCGTTGCAGGGTTGCTGGTGGTTGTGCCGTTCGGCTGTAGCCGGGAGGCGCCGGTGGAGAAGGTGAAAGTTCCGGCTGCGTCCGGCAATGCGGTGACGGAGGCTGTTGGAGAGGCCGCGGTTGGCTACATCAAGACGCCAATGGATAAGGCCCGTCAGACGGAAGGCACATTGGAGCAGTCGGCTGAGCAGCGGGGTGCTGAGATCGAGAAAACGACCCAGTAGAGCACCTCCAGACGGGAAAAATTGGCAGCCACATTCGTGATCGCGTTGGCCTATGCCGCCTTCGCTAACGGGTAGATACAGGCGAGGGTGTCTTGGAGTTGGGCTTGCGCTTCTTTGAGCAGGGCCTGGTGCTGGTCGGCTTTGAATTGCGTGCAGGCGAGGGCGAACGTATGAAACGTGGGCGGCTGGCTTGCCTGGGCCTGGGCTAACTCGGCGTGATCGACTGCGGCACCGGCTAGGTGAGCGATTGATGCATGGAGGGTAAATTCGCAGGCTTCATTGGGACTCAGTTGGTGGCGAATCGCTTGTTCGATCTGGCTCTGTTTGAGGGAGCCGTAGAGGGGGCTATTGACGATTCTCAGCAGCCGGGCGGAAATGGCCGGGTCGATCTTCAAGGCGTTGGCCAAATCGTCCATCGTCGAATCAGGATTGTCGACGACGTCCCGGACACGGAGGTAAATTTCCGGGAGGGTGAAAATATTCGAACATGAGCGAACAAGTTCTTGTGCGGACGACATGACCGTGCATCCTCCCTACGTCTGATTCGAAGAGGCGTTCGGTTACGGGTATCGCTTGTAACCCATTCGAACTAAAGGGGTGAGGCAAGAAGATCCCTGGGACGTGATTGAGTCAGAGAGAGGGCGCTATTTCACCAGCCAGACACGATGGGTGTTGGCTCCGGCCGGTTTGGCCACTTTCAGGATCGCGATGGTTCCAGGGTTCAGGACATCGTCGCCGGATGGGGTGCGTCGTGCCGGAAACCGATCGGTTCTGATCAGCAGGCCCTGGCCGTCGTAGAAGTCCACCATGATATCTGCCGATTCTCTCAGCCCTCCCTGGTAATGGGTGCCGAGCCAGTCTAATCGTTTCAAGGCCTGGTACTGCACGACGATTGTGCCGCTGCCTTCTTCACGCACACTGAGGATGCGTAGTGCGCGGTTCTGGTCGAGCCCCTCTGCAGACGGTGGTCCGCCCGATAATTGCGTCCGAATAACACGGGTACTTTCTTCTGTGGGGAGATAGCCCTGTACACGGCAGGAGAGGGTGCGTCCCTGTTCTGTCTGTTCGACGATCTGTCGGTCTTGCACGTAGCCGGTGGCGAGGGTGTAGGCCAGGTCGCGTAGCAGTGGAGAGTCGATGACCGATGCGGTGTGTTCTCGATAGAGCGGAGAATTGACTATGGCCAGGCGCCAGGCTTCACGGCAGACTAGTTTCTTTGCCTCCGCGAGATTCTCCGTCTCGTGAGTGGCGTAGCGGTAGTCAGCCGTGATCTCGATATGCCCTGCTGGAGGCGCCGCCGCGGTAGCCACCAGCGGTGCGAGTAGGAACGTTGCTAACAAGAAAAGAGCTGTGGGCTTGTGCTGTTTCGACATGGCACCTCCTCAAGGTCGTGATGCGAGAGGGGCGATTGTCCGGTGCGAGTGAGCGGTATTCTCAGATGCTACCATGTACGCGGATGGAGCACAAAGAAGGCCGCTCGTTGAGGAGCGGCCTTCTTTCAGTTGTTCACGAGCCTGGACCTGGCATGTGAATAGGTTTGGTGGTTAACCAACTCCTACCAGCCGTCATAGGCTCAGGAGCCGGTGCCAAATCGAACAGGGATGAGGTGCCGGCACGAAAGAGGGTTGCGAGTAATTCTTCTATAAGAACAATAGGATAGCTTGACATGCCGACGGCCTTCACGCAGACTCTCGCTCATGCAGGACCAGACCGAGCAGACCCTTCTTGCCAGGCTCGCTGAACGAGTCGGCATCGTGGCTGAGTATCACGATATCGCAGGGACACTTCACCTCACTTCTGATGACACCAGGCGCGCTATTCTGACTGCCATGGGATTGACGGTCGATTCGACCGCATCCCTGACACAGGCGCTGCGAGAATGGGATGAGGCGCCGTGGCAACGTCCCTGCGATCCGGTGCGGATTCTGCGTGACGATGAGGCGGGAGCTCCCCTGTCCTGTTGTCTCGCCCTCGAAGATGGAAAAGAGCAATCGGTTGCGGTGGAGTGGCAGCTTCGCGATGAAGCCAACGCCGTGGTGCAGGAAGGGCTGGCAGGGCCTGGTCTCCCCACCGTGGAGGTGCGTTTTTTCAATGGCCGACGACATGTGCGTGTTGAGATTCCGGCCCCGAGGGGGCTCTCGCTCGGGTACTACAGTCTCACCGTACGGGCCGAGGGTTTAGTGGGCGGGGCTGTTGGCACGATGCGCATTATCGTGGCACCTCGCCAATGTTATGTTCCTCCGTCGCTCGAGGCGAATCAACGGCTGTGGGGACTGGCCTTGCAGCTCTATTCGTTATCCTCCGATCGGAATTGGGGCTGCGGGGACTTCACGGACCTCGGACGGATTGTGGAGTGGGCCGGGAAGGGGCTCGGGGCTGGAGTCATCGGGCTGAATCCGCTGCATGCCTTGCGGAATACCGCGCCCTATCATATCAGCCCCTATGCACCGTTCAGTCGACTCTATCTTAATGAACTCTATATCGATCTTGAGCGGTTGCCGGAATTTTTCGGGTCGGAGGAGGCTCAACAACAGTTCCACGCTCCCGAGTTTCAATCCAAACTTCAGGCGCAGCGCAAGAGTCGGCGGGTGGACTACGATGCGATTGCGACGGCCAAGCGCACGATGCTCGATCTGGCGTACCGCAAGTTTCTCACAGATGCCTATGAAGGAGAGGAACCGAATCTTCGACCGAAGACGGCACGCGCATGGCTCTTGGAACGGTTTATCCAGGCCGAAGGCACGCCGCTGGAATTGTATGCCACCTTTCAGACGTTGGAAGAAGAACGCCGGCTGATTCAATCCAAGTCGGCGACCTGGCACGAATGGCCGAAGCAATTCCTCAGCCCGGGCCAACCGGTGCGTGAATATGCGAAACGGCATCGGAAGCGCATTCGGTTTTTTCAGTACATCCAGTGGGTCGCGAGTGAACAGCTGAACGAGGTTCGGCAGATGGCCGAGCAGCAGGCGATGCCGATCGGGTTGTATCACGACCTGGCGCTTGGTGCCGATCGGAATGGGGCCGAGGCCTGGGTCTATCAATCGGTGCTGGCGCTCGGGGCCGACTGCGGCGCTCCGCCCGATGCCTTTGCCCCAGAGGGGCAGAATTGGGGCTTGCCCCCGATCAATCCTCATGCACTTCGTGCCAGCGGCTATGAAATGATGATCCAGCTGTTACGGCATAATTTTCGTTTAGGCGGGGCCATTCGTTTGGACCATGTGATGGCGTTCTGCCGTCTGTTCTGGATTCCACGAGGCAAGCCTGCGTCCGAGGGGACCTATGTGCAGTATCCCTTTGAAGACTTGTTGGCGATTGTGGCATTGGAGAGCGTGCGATCTCAGACGTTGGTGATCGGCGAAGACCTCGGCACGGTCCCCGATTGGGTCAGAGAACATTTGGCCAAGGCGAGAGTGTTGTCGTATCGTGTGTTCTATTTCGAGCGTGGCGGGGACGGCGGATGGAAGTCGCCGGGCGAGTATCCTGCACAATCATTGGCGGTCGTCACGACGCACGACTTGCCGACGCTCACAGGATTTTGGTCCGGGGAGGATCTCCAGGTAC
>JBDSKU010000375.1:0-4087 GCA_039916745.1 Nitrospiraceae bacterium | reverse complement strand
TAAAAAAAGAGCAGCCGCGCCACCTTCGCCACAGCCTGAGGGGTCGCCGCATACAACACCGTCACGACGCTGCCAGGCCGATCCACTCGATGGCAACTGGCCAGCAGGGCCAGCCCAGGCCCTTCGTGCACCAGTCCCATCACCGTGATGTCCTTGTCGTTCAGAATCACGCGCTCATCGCAGTGCTTAGCGAGGATCGATTGAATCCCCGCGCGGAATTCCGGGCCGCCCAATACTAACACCGAACCTTCCTGAGGCAACAGCCCGTCCTGCGCCATCGTGGCCATCACCGTGCGCTCTCCAATTGACTTCTGCTGCTCTTGGGCTTCGATGCGCGCGACCACATCGCGAAACGGAGAGGGATGATCCGGCTCATCCGTAAAGGCCATCAATACCGATCGCCGCCGATCGGTGACATAGTGATTAAGCCCCGGTGGCAACGATTGCCGGTCGATGCGTCGAAAGGTCATGAACTCGGGATCGAGATCAATCGAGATCGGTCGAGCGGGCAGGGTGATGGAAATCGTCTCGCGCAGCCCACGTAGCGGCACAGTCAGAACCTGTTCACGATCGCCCTCCATGCGAATCAATAGCTGAAGGGGAAGACGAAAAGGCTTGCCCGATTGAACGATCGTGGCTTCAAGCTGAATGGCCTGTCCATTCTTCCCCGCAACAGGACGGGCGACAGCCTCCGACAACGACAGCTTGGGCGCCCCATCCTGTTCGACCCATTGCGCGAAAAACCATCGGAGATCCTGGTGGCTCTCTTCGCCAAAGACCCGTTCGAGATCGCGCCATTCCGCATGCCTTCCACGATACTGCGCCACCAGACTCTTCAGGGCTCGCCAGAACGTCTCGTCTCCCACCTCCTGGCGCAGGAGGTGAAACAGCATGGCGGATTTTTGATATCCAATGGCATTGTCATGCTCATCCTGTTTGTGCGTAAACTGCGCGACCGGATAGTCCCGCTCCGATGGAACATGAAGGTTGTAACCCTGCACCATCAGACGGCGTTGATCCCGTGCCTGCGCTGAATCTCCCCTCAATTCATGCCAGTAATAATTAGCCAGATAGGTCGTCAGACCTTCCACCCAATTTCCGCGATCGACGCGATTGAAGACATCATTGCCGATCCACGAATGCACGATCTCGTGGCCGAGTGCATAGGGCTGCACATAATGCCTCTTGATGACGCCGCTCCCCAACAGGGTGAACGAGGGCATGCCGAGCCCACTCGCAAAGAAATTTTCCACCACGGCGAACTTCTCAAACGGATAGGGGCCCAGCAGCGGGATGTAGGCCTCCAGATAACGTGCGGTGGCATCGAGATATTCCTCGGCCAGATGCGCATCATCGGGAAAGAGGTAGGTCGAGAGCTGAATCCTCTGACCGGTCTTGGCTGTCCAGTCGCGAAGCGTGGTGACGAATCTGTTCGCCACGAGCGTGAGCGCTTCGCTCGGCTGCGTCACCGTCCATTCCGTCATCACCATTCCATCATGACGGCAGGCCCCGACCGGACAGACATGCGCTTCACCGGCCTTCCCCTGGGTCACGGAGGTCCATCCCGTTGGTAAGGCGACCAGCAACGTATAGGTGCTGAGCGATTCCGGAACATCCGGATACCAGTGGCTTTCGCTGCTCACATAGACACCTTCCGGCCCAATATGCCCGGCCGTCTCACTGGGCGTCACAAAGCGAAGATGGCGGGGATCGCGCGGCGGATCATTGACGACACCATGGTAGTGAATGTCCAGCGTCACCAGGCCTGCTGCTACGATCTGCGAGGGAATGGTCACATGTTGCGCCGACTCCGGCGTGGAGCCATGTTCGACGTCATACGGCACATCGTCACTCACGATCTCCGCCTCTGACGATCTATGCACGAGTGCAACGCGGTCGACCTGAAGCGTGGAGGCGAGCGAGAAACGAATCGACGTCTGCGACTGCGCCACCTCAAGAGTTAACCGATCTGTTGCGATAAGGGCATGTTGTTCGGGGACGATCTGTACGAATAGATCGTGATGCGTCATGATCTGTCGTGGTGAGACAGGCTCGGCTGCACAGGCTATATCGAGCACCTCGTCGCTGAAGAGTGCGAGGAGAATGAGAGGGAGGAAAGAGACAATCCTGCTTCCGATTGGCATCGGAAGGGTTTTAGCATTCGCGACAGACGAGCACAAGCTGGATAGACGTCAACAATTGCTCAAGGTCGACGGGCTTCCCGATGACTTCTTGCGGCCCCATGACCCAGGCTTCGTCGAGACGGTCTTCGTCGTGACTCCCGGTAATGATGATCACCCCGCCGGTATATTCGCGTTGGCGAAGTTGCCGAAGCACCTCAACACCGTCCATACCGGGCATGATCAGATCGAGCAGAATCAGATCGGGCGGCGCTTGCTCCACCATCGAAAGGGCTTCAGCGCCATCTTTCACGCCAAGGGCCCGATAGCCGCGGAGACTGAGAAACTGGACAAGCAGGTCGCGGACCAACGACTCGTCATCGACGACGAGAATCGTTTCTCCGGTATCAGCCACGGCGGCACTGTCCGCCGCCCCTGGCAACGCAGATACGGATCGAGCGGGAAGCTGTACCACCCGATTGACGCATTCGACCAGCACATCAAGCGATAGACCTTTGCGGATAAAGTCGGTGACGCGCAACCCCCGAGCTTGATTCTCCTGCTCCTCGGTCGCCCCGCCGCCCAAGATGATCACGGGCGCATGGGGATCATAGGCGCGGATTTCTTTGAGGACGGTCAGTCCATTCATTTCCGGCATGCGAAGATCAAGAATGGTGACCCCCGGAGCATGTTGGCGAAAGATCGTTAGGCCTTCGATCCCGCTCGTCGCCGACAGCACCTGATACCCATGTCGAGTGAACACGGACTGGATCAGCTCACAGTTCATGCGATCGTCATCGATCACTAAAATCTTGATCATATCTCAGCCTTATCGAGAAGAATGTGTGGCGCGCCACGTTGGGATCATCGGCAAATGTACCCTATCACGGACGATGCCGGCTGAGAAGAAAATGCCGCGATTTCACTGGGGTTACGCTGACGCCTGCGGCGATGTCCCGATGAGCGCATCCACAAAGGCGTCGCTCTTGAAATCCTGCAGATCCTCGACCGACTCCCCGACTCCGATCAGTCTCACGGGCAACTTCAATTCCTCGGCAATCGCAACGACGATCCCTCCGCGAGCCGTGCCGTCGAGCTTTGTCAGAACCAAGCCGGTCACGCCGACAGTCTGATGAAATTGACGGGCTTGGGACAGCGCGTTCTGCCCGAACGTGGCATCCAGCACGAGGAGCACTTCATGCGGCGCACCGGGACATTCCTGCGCGATGACGCGCGTGATCTTGCGGAGTTCGTCCATGAGATTCGATTTCGTGTGCAGCCGGCCGGCCGTATCGATTAGCACCACGTCCACCTTCCGAGCTTTCGCCGCAGCGATCCCATCGAACGCGACCGCGGCAGGATCGGCTCCATGGCGGTGACGAATCACGTCGACACCGACCCGATCGGCCCAAACTTGCAGCTGATCGATCGCCGCAGCGCGAAAGGTATCGGCGGCCACCAACAACGGCACCTTCCCTGCCTGCACAAGCCGTTGCGCGATTTTCGCGACCGTCGTCGTCTTACCTACACCGTTCACCCCTACGGCCAGGATGACAAAGGGCTTGGGGCCTGTTGCGAGCAGGGACTCCAACGACAGTCCTTGCACCGGCGTCAGGACATCGAGCAGCGTGTCTCGCAACATCTTCTGCACCTGTGTGGCTTGCGAGGCGTCAGTCCCTTGGAGCTGTTTTTTCAGGCGCTCCATGACGCGATCCACGACGCGGACACCGAGATCGGAGGCAATGAGCGATTCTTCGAATTCCTCCAAGAGGGCAGGATCCGCCGCTCGACCCAGCAACCGATCTAAAGACCCGCGAAGGACATCGCGCGTTTTGGTCAGCCCGTCACTTAGTCTCTGTAACCATCCCATAGATCTACTCATAACGCGTCCGATTGACTCGTATCGGTAACGATCCGATCGACCGCAGAATCATCCGTTCCCGGCGTTGCATCCGTCGCGCTTCTTT
>JBDSKU010000374.1:0-3926 GCA_039916745.1 Nitrospiraceae bacterium | reverse complement strand
CCAGCGTCACAGTGCCCATGAGGGTCCCACCCTCGGTTACCGCGATTTCTTCATAAGCCAACACCGGATGTCCAAATCCAAGCGTGGCGAACAGGACGGCTGCAATTACAACATGCATGTGGATTCTCCTCGTTCTCAATCAGGGTCTCGGAATGAGTCCTTTGTGTATGGGTTCAACTCTGAGAGTTGCCCGATCCAGGGTTGGCAGCGGGACCATACCCTCCTTCATTGTAGATTGCGAGGATCACAGGATAACATAATTTTTCAGTTGAAGAGGGCCTTCTATATCGTCTCAGTTTTTTCGCGTCGAGGCGAGGTCATGCTGGGCCAGGATACACCTGGGACGATAGTCGGAAGCGCTTCTCCACTCGTGCCGTCGATCGTTGTGACAGACAATCCTAAGAGATCTAGGGGGCGGGTGTTATAAGAAAGATGTGCGGCTTTCCGTCGGCGGCGATTCCGACCCCGGCGATCTGGCCGCGATCATTGATGCAGCGGGGCGTCAGGGCCTTCCATCCGGATCCCTGCGGAAGAAGGGTGGCGAGATCGACCATTTTCCCCTGACTATAGAGAAACCCGCGTGAGCCGCTGGTTCCGATGACTTGCCCTGTTTCGTTGATGGCCAGAGCGGTACTTTCCTGACCGTCTAAGGTTCCCAGGTCCGTCATCTTGCCTTCTGCATAGAGAAAGGCATGGGCCTTGTTGGACCCTGCGACGTTTGCGCTTCCCACGACATGGCCACGGTCATTGATACTGTTTGCGCGACTATCCGTTCCCCCCAGGGTTCCCAGGTCTGTCATCCTGCCTTGCTTGTACAAGAAGGCATGGGTTTCGTCGCTGTATGTGCTGGCATAGCCTACTATCTGACCGACGTTGCTGATATCCGTCGCCGCACTTTCTTTGCCTCCTAGGGTCCCTAAGTCCGTGAGTGTCCGGCCTCGATACAGGAACGCGTGGCGCTCAGAAGGGAAATCTGACCCGGGTACCGGGATGAGGGTGTACCATCCCACTGCCTCAGCCGAATCGTTCACCGCCAATGCAATTCCCGGCGGTCGTACAAAGGCTGCAAGATCCACGAATTTTCCATCGCTATAGATAAAGGCATCCCGGCCGATGTTTCCCACAATCTGGCCTTTGGCATTGATGTCCATGGCCCGACAGCCGACTCCTCCGCAATTGCCGAGGTCGGTGATTTTTTTTCCATCAAACCACCATGCCGTGTTCCTGGTCTGGCTGACCGGGGTGGCTCCAGCGAGATGCCCGCTGTTGTTGATGCTTTCGACCGCGCTGCCAACGGCAAGCGCGCCAATATCCTTGATGGTATATTTGTCTGCCGACTGTGCCGGCACTGCAATCGTAACCCAGACCCAGGTAACCAGTGCACAGAGGCTGAGGGACCAACGTATACGCGACCCTTTCATCAGATTGACCTCCTCCACTCTGTTATTTTACGGCGCCCAAAGGAATTGACACACTGATTGCACCGGCGAGATCGCCCTCCTCGGCTCCTTCTTTGCGATATCCTGAAATATCCACTTCCCCAGCCGGTCCACCATGGCATGCCAGACAATCCCTGGTGTAGTAAATGGGGGTCAGTACGCGGAGTTTGTGGTTCCCGGTCTCCACCTCACTGATCGTGACGGATTGGCTGGGCTGGGTCAGCAAGCGTCGCAGCACGGCTTCTTCATAGGGGTCAGGCGCATTTTTGGGGTTGCGGGGCTCGAGCGTCGTCTGCTTCAGTTGGATTCCTGAACGGGCTGAAAACCGCCCGGCCACCTGACTGCCGAACGTGGCCGGGATAAAGTTCTTGTACCCGACTCCTTGTTGGTTGATCACCGGCTGTGCTTCTGCGACGACTTCCTTGCTTGCTTCTAAGAGCGCGTGTAGAAGGTTCGTCGTTCCTGAAGGCAAATGACCGGAAGTTGGTTTGGTCAGATCCACACCGGTGCGGGTTCGAAACTCGTTCACGACTTGTCGCTCGAATACATCGGGAGTGAATCCCTTAACCCCTTTGTTCGGATCGTCGATCAATGACTGATTGCGATCGATGACGACTCGTCCGGTACTCAGCAGTGTGGTGATGAGACGCGCCGTTTCCTCTGCTTGATAGGGCGTGACCTCTGCCGACGCAAGGGACCCCATCAGACCTAGTCCACTGGCCACAATGACTATCAGAATTCTTTGTGCAACACAGGTCATACTCGCCTCCTCTATCATGCTGGTCTGATACGATGCGTGCTTCGCACTGCAACTCGGAAACGGTTCAGTCCCCACATACGGCCATGCGTCAACGACCATGAATGGCTTTCGCAGTCTCATGACCCCGGCGAAGCCGGGACTCGAGTCATGACTTCAACCTCATGCTGAAATGCCGTGATTGCATATTCCGGTTGGAGGCTCCGCTCTATCTCCTGGAGAATGCGCCGTGCCACGGGCGTTGACACGATCAGGAGCATTTTGAACGATTGGTCACTTTCGAGTTCACCCGTGCGGTTGCCATGTTTCCCCCACCCAGACGCGACATCCTCAATCGTGTAGCCTTGAGCGCCCATGCGTTCGACCAATTCTTTCAACGTGGGTTCCATCACACGTTCAGTAATGATGGTCAATAGTATTGCTTTTTCCATGGGCATATGAACCTCTCTACTTCTCCGTGCCTCAGACGGTCATGATCCGAATACCAGTTTCGCGAGCCAGAAGTATAGAGGGATTCCCATTGCAATATTGAATGGGAACGTAATTCCTAATGATGCGGTGAGGTAAAACGAGGGGTTGGCTTCAGGGATCGAGATGCGCATGGCGGCCGGGGCGGCAATATAAGAGGCGCTCGCGGCCATGACGCCCAACATTGTGGCGCCGCCGACGCTCAGCCCGACAAATCCTCCCACGAGTACCCCGATCGTCCCGTCGATAATCGGCATACAGATCGCAAAGGCGATCAGGAATGCCCCGACGGCTCGGACCTCAGCCAGTCGTCGCCCGGCCACTAGGCCCATCTCCAACATAAAGAGACAGAGGACGCCCTTGAAGAGGTCTCCAAAAAATGGTTTCGTCACGGCAATTCCGTCCTGTCCTGAGATGTAGCCAATGACCAGCGCGCCCAGGAGGATGATGGAGCCAGTGCCCGTCAGGGCTTCATGCAGCACGGGCCGGATCCATCCTGCGCGGTTCTTCACGCTTCCATCCGACTCACCGTGTTGCTGCGTTTCCACTTGAAGGGCGATCCGGGCCAGCAAGATTCCGACGACCACGCCGGTTGGTTCGAGGATCGCCAGAAAGGCGGATAGATATCCCTCAGGTTTGACTTGAAGACTGGATAAGAATTGCGTTGCAACGGCGAAGGTGACGGCACTGACCGATCCATAATGGCCTGCAATTGCGGCCGAGTCATGGATGCTGAACTTTCCCATATACCGAAGAATAAAATAACTGGCGATGGGGATCATGGAGCCCAACAAGAAACAGGCGACAATCGGCATCCAGATCGCCGTGATTCCCACTTCCCGGATTTCAGCTCCTCCATGCAAACCAATGGCGGCTAACAGATACAGTGTTAGTCCGATGTAGAGGGCATCGGGTACTTTGAGTTCCGACCGGAGCAAGGTTGCCAGGATGCCCAACGCAAAGAAAAGCGGCATCGGAGCGGTCAGGTTATGGCCGATGGCATCGAGTAATGTGTGGTCTACCATTGACTCTTCTCTCCGATGTATGTTGATCCAATCCGCAAATCGTGGAACGCAAGTTCTGTTCCGCCAGCATGCGGTTGCCCATAAGGCTCGCGTCGATCTGAAATCGAGGCCGAAAGCGGATTTTTGCATGGGTGCGTATAGACGAACGTTGGTTCTTCCTTGGGTCCGGTTTTGAAAATGAGCGGATTCGCGCAGTCCGCGCAGTGCGAAACATCAAGAAAGTGGAAACAGAAGCAT
>JBDSKU010000373.1:0-11401 GCA_039916745.1 Nitrospiraceae bacterium | reverse complement strand
CGTGGCCTCTCGCCATTGGCATCTCGGGGTGGTCGGCATTGTCGCCGCGCGTTTGGTCGATCGGTTTCAGCGCCCGGCGATTGTGATGGCGATCAATGAGCAGGGTATTGCCAAGGGCTCGGCGCGGACGACCGGCGGGTTCGATCTGTATCAAGGGTTGGCTTCCTGCCGGGAGATGCTGGAGGCGTTCGGCGGGCATCCCAGCGCCGCGGGGGTGACGATTCGTGAGTCCCGGATCGATGAGTTCCGAGCCAAGTTCTCCGGCGTGGTGGCCGGGTGGAACCACGAGGGCGCCAAGGTTCCGACCTTGAACGTCGATGCCGAGGTGCGGTTGAACGATGTGAATTTGCAGTTGCTCCAGGAAATCGGCTCCCTGCATCCGTTCGGGGCAGGTAATCCCGAGCCTACGTTTGCCGTGACCCGGCTTGAAGTGCTGGATGCGCGCACGGTCGGTGAGAAACATTTGAAAATGACGGTGCGGCAAGGCACCTCCATGCCGTTCGACAGTATTGCCTTCGGGATGAAGTCGCTGCTGGAACGGGGCATTCCGTCTCGGACCCCGGTCGATCTGGCCTTCACGCCTGAACTGAACCATTGGAACGGCCGTGACCGGATTCAGCTCCGCATTCGCGATGTTCGACCGAGTGTGATGGAGTGAGTGAACCATGGTGTACGAAACCGTCACAGACCTCGACCAGCTGCTGGATCGGATCAGGAGTTATTCTGCCGATGCCGACCTCGGCTTAGTCCGCAAGGCTTACGAATTTTCCGCAAAAGCACATAAAGGACAGTTCCGGCGGTCCGGAGAACCCTACCTGCAGCATCCCCTCGCCGTCGCCGGTGTGCTCTCTTCTCTCAAAACGGATGTGGTCGCCATCGTTGCGGGACTGCTGCACGACCCCCTTGAAGATACCGTTGCCACGGCTGACGAACTCGAACGAGAGTTCGGGAAGGACGTGGTGCATTTGGTCGACGGGGTGACCAAGATCGGCAAGATCACGTTTCGGAGCTATGAAGAAAAGCAGGCGGAAAATTTCCGCAAAATGCTGCTCTCGATGGCGGACGACATCCGGGTCGTTCTTATCAAGCTCGCCGACCGGCTCCATAACATGCGTACGCTGGAGCATCTCAGCCTGGCCAAGAGGAAGGAGATCGCCCAGGAGACGCTGGAGATCTATGCGCCTTTGGCCAATCGGCTTGGGATCGGGTGGATCAAAAATGAGCTGGAGGATCTTTGTCTCAAGCATTTGAAGCCGGAGGTCTACGAGACGTTACGTGTTCGTGTGGCGAAACGGGACGAGGATCGGCAGCAGTACATTGATGAAGTCAGCCTGCTCGTGCAGAAGGCCATGCAGGAACATGGATTGGCCGGACAGGTCTATGGCCGCCCCAAACATCTGTACGGCATCTACCAAAAGATGAGCAAGCAGTCGATTACGTTCGAAGAAGTCTATGATCTGACAGCGCTGCGGATCGTGACGGATCTCAAGATGAACTGTTATGCCGTACTCGGGGTGATTCACTCGCTCTGGCGGCCTGTGCCGGGGCGCTTCAAAGACTATATCGCAATTCCGAAGTCCAACCTCTATCAGTCCCTGCATACGACGGTGGTCGGCCCGAAAGGAGAGCACGTCGAATTCCAGATCCGCACAGAGGACATGCATCGCCTTGCCGAACATGGTATCGCCGCACATTGGAAGTACAAGGAACAGGGGCAGGTCGCCGATCGCGACACGAAGGCCTTCGGTTGGCTTCACCAGTTCGTCGAATGGCACGAAGATTTGTCCGATAACCGGCAGTTCATGGATTCCGTGAAGCTCGACCTTTTTCACGATGTGGTCTATGTGTTCACGCCCAAAGGGATTGTGAAGGAACTGCCGAAAGGATCGACTCCTGTCGATTTTGCCTTCGCGATTCATACCGAAGTCGGAGACCATTGTGTCGGTGCGAAGGTGGACGGAAAGATCGTGCCCCTTAAACATGAACTGGCCAGCGGAGATATGGTCGAGATTCTGACGTCATCAACGCAAACACCCCACAAGGATTGGTTGAAGTTCGTTCGCACCTCACGGGCGAAGACGAAGATCAAGCATTGGATCAAGCTCGAGGAGCAGAAACGAAGTGTCGAGATCGGCCGACGCTTGCTGGAGTCGGAGTTCCGCCGCCAGGGCATGGGGCCCGCGCAGATGTTCAAGTCGGCGGAGTTGTTGGAAGCCGCTCGTCAATTGGGAGTCGATACCATCGAGGAATTGACCGCCGCCGTCGGCTTCGGACGTATGGCGACGTCGCAGGTTATCGGCAAACTCACAGCTTCGTCATCCGGTGCGCAGGAGCCGGTACAAGAACGCCCCGTTGTGCGCAAGGCCGTGGGAGGGAAGAGCGACGACACGGGGGTACAGGTCAAGGGGTCTCGCGATCTGTTGATGCAGTTGTCGCGCTGTTGTCATCCCGTGCCCGGCGATCGTATTCTTGGGTATATCACTCGCGGACGCGGGCTGACGATTCATGCCGTCGACTGTCCGAACCTTGTGGCGTTGGACTACGATAAAGAGCGGCTGGTGGAAGTGGAGTGGGATTCGGCCACGCCCGGTACGCATTCGGTGAAAATGTCTATTGTGGCCGTCGATAAGACCGGTGTGCTGGCGAATGTGTCCTCCGCGATTGCGGAATGTCATGCCAACATCAGCCGCGCAGAGATTACGACGCGAGAGGATCAGAAAGCCGTGCTGGATTTCGTCGTGGAAGTCTCAGGCACTCAGCATCTCGATCAGGTGCTGAAAGCGGTTGAGCGGGTCGATGGGGTGATTACGGCTAGACGCATGAGGGCCTGGCAGGATCGATCCTGAGCGTCTGTCTTGTTCAGATGGTCTATCCGGTTTGTTCGGTGCATGAGATCCACTAGACAGACCTGATGAACCAGATAGACCCGTTTTGTCCGTTATGGAACCTTGAACTGAAGCTTCGATCCCCGCTGCAACTTCAAACTCTCTGCCCGGCCCCCTGCGAGTTCCAGGACATAGAGCGACTCGTCATTCGGACGATATTGCGGGCAACTGTCGTCCGTTCTCGTGCAGATCGGGACATTCTGCTCGATGTAAACGATTTGTTTTTTTTCATTCATCCAAATAATATCGAGCGGGATCTTCGTGTTCTTCATCCAGAAGGTCCAGGGCTGTGCCTGTAAGAATATGAAGAGCATGCCGCGATCGGCGCCGAGGTGTTCTCGGTACATCAACCCTTCGGCGCGTTTTTGGGGCGTATCGGCTAACTCCGCATGGATAATGATGCCCCCAGGAATGGTAATCGAGATGAGGCTTGGTATCACCGGATCGATCCCTGCTTGGGTTGAGCCCGAGAAGGGCAGGAAGAGGAGATACAGAAGCGCAAGTAGCTGGAATCGTTGCATCGCCGCATCCTATCGGCGAGGAGGCGGTGAGTCAAGTCGGTAGTCCTGTCGCGCGGCCTCTGCGGCTGGGGGCATCTTGCAATCGCGCGGTTGGCTATGGCATCCTCGTCCAGCTTATGCAAGGGAGGGGCGCATGAAAGAGGTACGAAAAGTCCATTACGTCAAGGGTGTGTTTGTCTGTCCAACCTGCAGACAGTCGTATGTGCAGGAAAAATGGATCGAAGCATGGCGTGTTCGCTGCCACAAGTGCGACTATCGTGGAGCATTGACGGACGTCTCCGTCGAAGAGCGTATGGAAGAGGAAATCGTCCGGCGCTGATGCGGCGCCAATTCTGTGCGCCCTGTTCAACTCGCGGTACGTCGATACGCTCCGAATTCCCCTCCGGTTCACGACTCCACTCGATTGGCTCCCTATTCCTCTGTCTCCTTCTTTTGATACCGGGCATCGGCTCCGGTGAGACCTTCGCCGAAGAGTCGGCTTCTCCGGTGAAGGTGCTGGTCACCTACCATTCACAGTCCGGCAATACCGAACGCATGGCTGAGGCGGTGGTTGAGGGTGCGAAGAGCATTCCCGGCACAGAGGTGCTGCTCAAACGAGTCGGCCAGGTGACGGCAGATGAGCTATTCTCTGCCGATGCGGTCGTGGTTGGCTCGCCGGTCTATTGGTCGAATATGTCGGGTGAGGTGAAGACCTTCTTCGATAACTGGCAGTTTAAATTCGGTGTGTTTCCTGAGTTTAAAATGAAGAACAAGGTCGGCGCGGCCTTTGCCACGGGTGGGCAAGTGTCCAGTGGAAAGGAAGTGACGATGCTGACGATCCTTGCCGCGATGTTAGGCAACCAGATGATTGTCGTCAGCGGAGGCGGGGCGTTCGGCGCCTCTGCCACCACGGAGGGCGATAGCCCAGGCATCGATGGTAAGGAGTTGGCCGACGCCAAAGCCTTGGGTCGGCGTGTGGCCGACATCGCGGCGAGATTCAAGGCCGGTTCATCCCAGTAGAATCTTCGGTATGGTTCCCACGCTCTGTTCCGAGCGGTGAGCAGCCGGATGTACGAGGGGAGCCGCATAGGTCGCAGATCGAGTCGTCATCCGTTTCCGTGCCTTGATGCCGCTCCTCTCCCCCCTTTATAGTGATGCATTATGCGGAAGAAGACCTCATCCCGTCGCGGGCAGGGGGATAGTCCCATGTCTGAACAGGGGATTGTCCTTCCGCGCCCTACCCCCGAATCGTTTGCGCTCCTGGCCGCCTTTCGCGCCATATCGGCGAATGCGGTCTACACGATGGCTCCGAAGGCATCTGTCCTCAAGGGATACGACTATTATCAAGAGCAGCGGCTTCAGCATTATGTCTGGAGCCAGGACCGCACAACGCTGACGGCGCAGGTGGAAGGAACCAGGATTTACGAGGTCGTCTTCTCCATCGTCGACGGGTTTTTGTCGGCCTCCTGCGATTGCCCGGCTTGGGACCCCGGCTGGTTGTGCAAACATGTGTTGTGCGCCTACTTCACGACCAAGCATGTGCTCTCACCGCAGCTATTCAGATTGCCGGGCGGGCATCACAGTGAGCTGCTTGGGCTCCACGCCGAGTTGCTCGGCAGCATCCCGGAGCCGGCTCGGACGTTCACACCGGCTTCCACCGGCGCGGCCCGCAAGGAATCGGCCTATGAGATCGTCATTGATACCCGCCACCTGCCTCCGCAGCTTCTGATCCTGAAAAATGGCGTGCCGCTTTCAGATGAGTGGGGTTCTGACATTCCATCCGAACTGGTTCCTCTCCTCAATATGTCCCGGAACATGTCCGGGTTCGGGGAAGACCCCTTGCTCCACTATTTCAGAGTTCACGACAGTCCCTATCCGATCTTGTTAGTCGCTGGCGATGAATCGACCCCGCTTCAATGGAGCCAGTCGGTCAAGTGTCGGAGTAAGACGGAGATCGATCTCGTGGGCGCCCAGATCCGAGTCCGCGCAGTCTGTCTTGCCGACGAGATTCCCCTTGAGCGGACCGTGCGCTTCAGGACGTTTGTGGCCGATGTGAATGGCGGGCGGCTTCTCTATTTGAAAGACGAGCAGGGCTGGGTGTTGTTTCGTTCTTTGCGGCAACGCTTCAAGGGGGGTGAGCCGTTTATCGATCCCTATGCCGATTTCGAGGAGGGATCCCGTGCGGTGCCATCATTAGATAAGTCCGGGTATGGGCGATCGCAAGGAGCGGACGAGGATACGGAATTCACGCTGTCGCTGGAGGAGTTTCAGCCCGCGCAAATCGATGTGACGCACAAACAGATCAATCGGATCGTGCGCGATCTCCGGTCGAAAGTGGAGGGCCAGGATCTGCCGGTCCATCGGCCTACGATTCCACCTGCGGGTGATGCGTCTATGTATGCCTTGGTTTTGAAGCCTCCGTCCGGCACCGAAGGCCATCCGTCGACCTCATGGACGTTGCAGGCGCAATGTCGTCGCGGCGATCTCCGGTTTGCTCCGAGCCTCGCAACGTTTGGGTGGATCTCGGCGCTGGGACAGGGCTTGGCCCTGTCCGGCGCGTTACGCACATCCAAACGAAAAGCCCTGCTGTATGAGACATTCTTTAGCCTGCTTTCTGTGCGTGAGGCTCAGGTGCGAGACCAACGTATCAAAATGGCCCTCGGCCTGGAGGGCTGGCCCCGCGCCGCCAGCGACGAGGCGGCACAGTGGCTCAAGCAGTATCTCTCCGGTTATGCCAGGACGGTCGTGCGGCTACAGATTCACGCAGGGCGATGGGAACTGCAGCCGGTGGACAAGGCTCGCGAGGTGCAGCTGTACAGGATCCCTTTCGAGGTATTCGGCCCGGAGATCTTTCGAGGCATGCCGCGCTGCGATGAGATGACGATCGATGGGCCGCAGTTGTTCCAAGGGTTGCCGGCTCTTCTGGATAGACTGACAACCGCCGGGGTCGAATTCCTGTATCAGGATAAGCCCATCAAGCCTTCTCAATGGGATTGTTCCGTCCAGGTAGAGCATATCGAGCCTGAAGGGAGTGGAATCGACTGGTTTGAGATCCGTCCTGAAATCCGGTGCAACGGCGTGGTGCTGGATGAATCGGAATGGCGGGCGGCTTTCCTGCAAGGCGGGTTGATCGATGCCGAAGGCGGGTTACGGGTGCTGGATCGCCAGACGATGGAGCGACTGCGTGCGATCCTCGCCCTGACCGGAGAGGCGCTGGTGGATCAGGGCGCCACGAAGATTGTGCATGTGCCGCGCCTGCAGATCCTCGACTGGTTGGCGTTGCGGGAGCAGGGAATTACGGTCTCGTTGCCTGCCGAGGACGAGGCCATACTTGCGCGTCTCATGGGATTTACGCAGATTGCCGCGCGCCCTCTACCGACGGGCGTGCAAGCCACGCTTCGTCCCTATCAACGGGATGGCTATGCCTGGCTCGCGTTTCTTTACGAGCATCGTTTCGGCGCCTGTTTGGCCGATGACATGGGGCTGGGCAAGACGCTTCAGGCGATCTGCCTTCTGGCTGCCATTCAGGATGGGCACATCAAGACGGCGGCGGGAGTGAAGGGCCCTCATCTGGTTGTCGTGCCAACGAGTCTGCTCTTCAACTGGGAGCAGGAGCTTGCGCGTTTTGCGCCAGGATTAAGAGTCCATGTCTATAGCGGCAGTGAGCGGACGTTCGATGCCAAGGATGGCGAGGTTGTGATCACGACGTATGGACTGATTCGCCGGGACATCGAACGATTGGAGCGCTTGGCCTTCCATGTCATCGTGTTCGACGAGGCACAGGCCGTGAAGAACATTCAGGCCGACACGACGAGCGCCGCCCGACGTCTCGCCGGACGATTTAAAATCTCGCTGACCGGCACCCCGCTCGAAAACCATCTCGGTGAGTACTTTTCTGTGATCGATCTCTGCATGCCTGGATTGCTCGGCGAGTACGATCGGTTCAAGGCTGGTCTCAAACGTGTTCAGGGCGCGGCATTGGAGCAGTTGCTTCGCCGGACTAGGCCTTTCATCTTGCGGCGGACCAAGGCAGAGGTGCTCCACGACTTGCCGCCGAAGATCGAGAGCGAGGTGTTCCTCGACTTGACCGATCGGCAAAAGGCTCTGTACCAGCAGACGGTCTCTCAGGTCCGCAGCACGATCGACGAGGCCTACCGGACGAAGACGTCCGGTCAGGCGCAGTTCATCGCGCTGACAGCGATCCTCAAGCTCCGTCAGGTCTGCCTCTCGCCTCGCCTTCTGACGAACCGGGACGATGAGTCCTCTCCAAAAATCAGTTTCTTGATAGAACGATTACAGGTATTGCTGGATGAAGGGCACAGCGCACTGGTGTTTTCCCAGTTCACCAGCTTTCTCGATCTGGTGGAGGAGGCCTGTATCCGGCACGGACTGCCGTATCACCGGCTGGATGGCTCCACGATGGCCACCGCGCGCAAAACTCGCGTGGCGGCCTTTCAAGGCGGCAAACAGCCTGGCGTGTTTCTCCTCAGTCTCAAGGCGGGGGGACAGGGGCTGAATCTCACCAAGGCGAGCTATGTGTTTCATCTGGACCCCTGGTGGAATCCGGCGGTGGAAAACCAGGCGTCGGATCGTGCGCACCGTATCGGGCAGCAGCGGACGGTCTCGATCGTGCGGATTCTCATGCGTCATAGCATTGAGGAAAAGATGATGGCGCTCAAGCAGCGGAAGCTCGATCTATACGATGCGGTGATGCGTGGCGTGGTGCGCGGATCCGGGCAAGGCGTCTTGAGCAAGTCTGACTTTGAATTTCTGCTCTCGCCGAGTGCGTCCTGAGGGCATGGACGTGTTATTTCGATCACAAGGGACCAGGTGTCGCACAGTCTTGTGCGAGTAGGGGCGAGGAGCTTGGTTCAGTCTAGCTGCGCACGGTGTTGGGGGAAGGCGTTTGGCAGGCACTCGTCGCGATCTGCACATACTCGTGGATATTCTTTGAGCAGCGGCCACAGCAGCCCGTCTCTTTCAATCCGAATTTCGCTTTGAGCTGGCATGGCATGACGATGCCGCTTCGTCCGGCTTCCCGGACATCCGAATCGGTTATTCCCTTACAGAGGCAGAGGTACATCGGCTGTACTCCTTATCGTCGAGCAGGGTGGGTATTTGCCAGTAACGATTATGATAACCGTTATCAACTGTAGTAATGATACGCCGCTCCTGTCTTTCTGTCAAGAGAGGAAGGGGCGTAGAGAGTTTGGTACGGGAGTGGATGGCTAAGGTATTGTTAAATATACCGTTTTAGAGCGTCTGCTCCAGCTGATCGACCATTTCGCGGATCGTGTCGAACCCCGATTGCCAAAACTCTTCAGACGACATATCGACGCCGACTTTGGCCAGGATGGCCTGCGGAGACTCTGATCCGCCCGTACTCAACAGCTCGAGATATTTGGGGACAAACGTGGCCCCCTCTTTTTGATACATCCGATAAAGGGCGAGCACCAGCAAGTTACCGAAGCTGTAAGCGTAACAGTAGAAGGGGCTGGCAAAGATGTGGGGAATGGTCAGCCATTCCCATTGGAACTCATCCGGGACCTTAATCCCCTTCCCAAACTGTTGCCGCACCTCGCCCAGATAGGTCTTGGCCAAATCCTTCACGGTCGCGCCCTGGGCGATCATGTCATGGGCTTGATTTTCAAACTGAACGAAATAGGCCTGCCGGAGGACCGTGGCATAGATGTCGTCCAGTTGGTTGAGCAGGAGTCCCTGCCTCACCTTCTTGTCTCGTTCCTGGGTCATGAGGGCATCGGACAGGATGCGCTCTCCGAACACCGAGGCCGTTTCTGCAAGCGGAAGGGTGGAATGGAAAGTAAACATGGAATGGTGGGACGCCAACATACCATGGACGGCATGCCCGAGTTCATGGGCCATCGTCGCAATATCGCGGGCCTCGCCGGTGAAGTTGAGCAGTACATAGGGCGTCATGCCTGGGACGACGCTGTAACAATAGGCGCCGCCGATTTTCCCGGGCCTCGCCCGTGCGTCGATATGGCGCTCCTCCACCACTCGCTCCGCCAAGTCGGCTAATTGCGGTGAGAATCCCCGGTAGGCATCCAGCACCATCTTGATGGCATCCTGATAGCGGTAGGATTTTTGTTCGGTGCGATGTGGCGCATAGATGTGATAACGGCTCATCGGTGTGATCTTGCAGAGGCGAGCCTTAATACGGAAGTAGCGCTGAAAGATACCCGCATTTTTTTGACAGACTTTCAGGAGCGACGCCACGGCTGCATCGGGAATGTCGTTGCCAAGATTGCGGGTGGCAATCGGGGAGGCGAATCGGCGGAGCTGCAGATTCTCCGCCTTCCAGTCGTTGACCAAGGCTTTGTAGATTTCACCCAGGAGATCGTGCTGATCGGCATAGACGCGGTACAGCTCACGGTAGGCGGCCTCACGCAGCCGGCCTTGCGCATGGCGGAGATAGGCCGTCAGTTCCTCGCGCGTCATTGTTTTCCGCTTGCCGTTGACGGTGAGCGTGAAGGTGAAGGCGTTCGTCACGACATCGTACAGTGAATGCACGGCGCTGCGGCCTGTGATGTTCTTGATGTTGACGATCTTCTCTTCCGGTTCGGACAGCGTATGGGGCTGAAATCGGCGAATGGTTTCGAGGTGATATCGGAGCGAGCCGGTTCCCGCCATGAGTCGGCGCGCATTGTCCTCATCGACGCTTTGCCACCAGAGGTCGAAAAACACCAATCGGTTCTGAAGTGCGGTGAGCTGTTCCTCGACTGTGGTCTTAAATGAACGAGCGGCGAGGTCTTTTGTATTTTCGGAAAACCAGAGATAGGCATAGGCGCTGAGCCGGGACGAGGCAGCCGCGATCTCTTCACTCAGCGTCAGGAGCGGATGGAAGATGGAGGTGGTCATGGTCGGGCTGAGTTGGGTTCGAGCTGTTTCGAATTGTGCGACCTTAGTCTCGATCTCCGCCAACAGGGTGTCGAACTTCTGGACCGGCTCCTTGGCCAAATGTGAGAGGTCCCAGCGTTCGGAATGGGCGCGGCTCTGTTTGTGTAGAGGTGAGGTCTTGCGAGGTTTGGCAGTCTTTCGGTTCATCTTCACAGGCATTAGTCGTATCTCCTTCGTCTCATCTTTAGCAGGATGCTGAAAAAGTCCGCCAGCATCGTTCTCGGCTCATCGAAATCCTCAACGTGGCCAGGGGCTACGCCTCCGGTTTCGATTCGCCTGCGGCCTTGCTAAACGGCCTTTTTGAGCATCCTGCTGATTCTTTTGGCACTATTCCCTTGCATAATTTCCCAACAGGGCATCGCGAAAAAAACTGAGGTTTCCCGCAGTCTGGTTAGGCGTACATGCGAGCTTGCCCGGCCAGGATCATACCATTCTCGCCTCCGTGGCTGGATAAATTTTCTCTCGCCTGAGAGCAGGGGAATCTTCCCTCGTGATCGCATTCTCGGTATGATGCGACAAGCGTAAGGGGAGACGTCATGACCGACCAGGAACTCAACCGGGCAGTTCAATATGTCACTGCCAGCACCTCCTACGGGCGTGACATGGTGGCCGATATTCTCAAAACAGGGTTGGGTGAGATGACTGCGCTGGCGACGGAATCGTCGGAGCGGTTCGAACGGGATGTGCTGCTGGAATATGTGTGCCAATGGACTATCAAACGTACGGCTCAACCGGAACCGCTAGTCAGGGAGATCCTTGGCTGTGCCAGCCGCTGGCTCGACGAAGTGTACGAGGAAATTGCCAAACGCCAACCAGAGACCCTAGGACTCTCATCCGATGATGATGACGACGATGACGCAGAGCCGGTCTAGCAGGATGACGGGCCAGTCATCCCGATTCGGCTTCAATCCTGGGGACGTGTAAGGCCCATCATTGGAATGTCGATTTTTAGGCAGGCAGCGAGCTTGTGAGCATCTCGAGATTTTTCGTCACCATCATGTCGCCGTTTTTCGTGGATACATCGATGGCGGTTGCGCAGACGGTTCGGCATTCCTCGATGCGACCGAGCTTCTGGAGCGATTGGGCCAAGGCATAGTA
>JBDSKU010000372.1:0-3599 GCA_039916745.1 Nitrospiraceae bacterium | reverse complement strand
CGCGTATCAATCGCTGGACATTGAGGGGCGCTATCTTGATGCCAACAAGGGACTGTGCACATTGCTCGGATACTCCTCTGATGAGCTGCTGGGCAAGCGGTTCGACGACTTGTGGCCCTCTGAGGCGCGGCAGTTCTTTCCCGATGGACTTAGTCGCTTCATGCAGAACGGTGGTGAGATCAAGCATCTCAGGCTCAGGAGAAAGGACGGGAAGGAAATTGCCGTCATCCTGAACGGGCGTGTCCAGCACGATCCGAGGGGGAATTTTCTGAGGGCTCACTGCATCCTGACCGATATCACGGACCAGAAGTTGATCGAGGAGAACTTGCGCCGCTCGAAGATTTTCATCGACTCCGTGCTTGAAAATCTCCCCAGCATGATTTTCGTGAAGGATGCGAAGGACCTTCATTTTTTGCGTTTCAATAAGGCAGGGGAGGAGTTGTTGGGCTATCGTCGAGATGAACTCTTGGGCAAGAGCGCCTACGACATCTTCCCGAAAGAGGAAGCCGACTTTTTCATAGCCAAAGATCGGGAAGTTCTGCGAAGCGGCCGCTTGTTGGACATTCCGGAAGAGCCCATTCAGACCAAAGAACGTGGATCGCGGCTGCTTCACACGAAGAAGATTCCAATCTACGGCGCCGACGGGACGCCACAATATCTCTTGGGCATCTCGGAGGATATCACCGATCGTAAACAGGCGGAGGAGGCCTTGCGAAGGAGTGAAGAACAGCTTCGCAAAGTGCTGGAAGAGCGGGAGCAGCTCTCTCAAGACCTCCACGACAACATTATTCAAACCATCTATGCGATCGGCATGGGCCTTGAAGAATGCCGCTATCTCTTTCAGGAAGATCATCAGGCAGCCGACAAGAAGCTGGAGCATGCCGTCGTTTGCTTAAACAGGGTTATTTCAGATGTTCGGATGTATATCGTGTGGGACAAGCATGAAGAGGTGAGCGGGCAACAGTTCTGTGCGAAGCTGGCCGAGCTAGCCGCGACGATGGAAAGTGTGCAGGGAATCCGTTTTTCACTCCATCTCGCGGTGGACGCCGCACGGCGGTTGACTCCCCTGGGGGCGTTTCACATCCTTCATATTGTACAAGAGGCGATGAGCAATAGCCTTCGCCATTCAAAAAGCCGAAGCGGTTTCGTCTCTCTGCAGATGGAAGGCGGGCGCATCCGTCTTGAGGTCAGCGACGACGGGATCGGCTTCAATCTTGAGGAGGCGTCCGGACAGGGGCACGGGTTACAGAATATGGCTGCGCGAGCGCACAAGCTTGGCGCGAATTTTCAGATCATCTCAACGCCTGGATCGGGGGCTCAGATTCTCGTCGAACTCCCGCTGGAGGATCAGCATGCTCGCGCAAGCAGTTAAACCGATTCGGTTGCTATTGGTGGACGACCATGAGGTCGTCCGCATGGGGCTGGAAACGTTGTTCCGTAGAGCCGGGACGGTTCAGGTGGTGGGCGAAGCGAATTCCGTCGCCTCCGCCGTGACCGAGGCGATCCGACTTCGCCCTGACATTGTGCTGCTGGACCTCCGCTTGCCTGACGGCAGTGGCATTGAAGCCTGCCGAGAGATTCTGGGGACATGTCCCGACACACATGTCGTCTTTCTCACGTCCTTTGCGGATGAGCATGCGGTGCTGTCGACCACGTTTGCGGGTGCGAAAGGGTATCTCTTGAAAACGATCGGAGGGACGGCATTGGTTCAGGCCATTCATGCCATAGCCGGCGGGCAGTCCATTCTCGATCCCGCTGTGACTGAGCCTGTACTCGCACGTATGCGATCCCTTTCGACGATGGACGCCAATGGCCAAAATGTCATGTTGTCGCCCCAAGAGCGACGGGTTTTGCCCTTGGTGGCCGACGGCAAGACCAACAAGGAAATTGCCGTCGCCCTCGGTCTGAGCGACAAGACTATCAAAAGTTATCTCTCCAACATTTTTGAGAAGCTTCAAGTCACCAGCCGCACGCAAGCCGCCGCCATGTTCATCAAACAGCATCCCAACTAGCTCCATTCGGCGGTAGCAGAGTACCGCCGAAAAACCTACAGACCCAGCGCCTTCCGCCGATACCGCGTTCCTCACTTCTGGCCGATAATGCTGGGAAGTGGGGATCTGATTTATGGTATCGGCAGCAAGCGCCATGTGTGACGAAATCAACCAGCGAGTCGCCAGAGGCTGATGGCGACGATTCTTCTGATTGCTGAAGAAGGGAGACTGCTTGAGCAGCTCGACGCTGCGTTACGGCAGTTGGGGCATACAATCACCCTCGCAACCGAGGTACAGATGGGGTGGATGCTGTTCAAGTCAACGCATCCCGGCATCACCATACTAGGTCTCGATTTTGCCGAAGCTGCCGGGATTGATCTGCTCTGGAAGCTGCGGGCCGTCGATCCTGAAGCGGTTGTCATCGGCTTAACAGGGGATGAAACAGGCGAGCAGTATCGTGCAGCCCGTGAGTTGGGTGTCAGCGTGGTACTTCAGAAGCCGTTCATGCCGACGGATCTGGACCAGGCCCTTCGCCAGGTGTCACCATTGGCTGACTCTGCTGGTCCACGTGACTGCCCAATGGCCTCTGTCCTTGTTGTCGATGATGAGGTGCCGATCCTGCAACTTCTTCGCAAGACGCTCGAAGGGGTCGGCTACCAGGTCTGGGAGGCATTGACCGGGACTGAAGGTCTGCGACAGGTCTGTGCACAGCCAATTGATGTGGTGATCACCGATATCCTGATGTCAGACATGGATGGTCTGGAGATGATTGGGGAGCTGCATCGGAACTTCCCGAACGTCCGAATCATCGCGATATCCGGCGGAAGCAAATATTTGGATTACTGTGCTGTCGCTAAGATGTTGGGTGCCCACGAAACATTGAGCAAGCCGTTCGAGCTGCAACAGCTCCTGGATGCAGTCGCCCGCCAGGCTGGTGCGATATCTCAATCGGATATCAGGCCGACCGAGCCCTCCTCGTAGACGTCCACACCACACGACGAATTTCCTCCACAAAATGATGAGAAGCGAGAAGCTCCGCGAGTTCGACTTGGCGGAGATGGGGGCGTAAGACTCGGAGCATAGAGCCCAATGCTCGGCCCAGCTTGGACCGTGAAAGCCTCGGCTTAACGCAACGAGATGACCAGGACTGTGAGCCACACGATGGCGAATACAAAGGGTGAGAACAATAAGTGCCACTTTGACGGAACTGCGCCAAAGGCTCTTGACATAGGAGCCACACGTTCCCGATTAGGGTGTGGTCAGAAGGATCGAAAATCGTTCGAGTATCGTGGTTGGAGTTCTTGCAGCTTATGCTGCCAGATGTCTTGGAATAATACCGTTCTCCCGATCGAGAACAGCCAGATCAGACAGAGGACCGCCGTAGCCAAGTAGACATACCACTTCGACCCGCTCACGCCCCCGCTGATATTGACCGCAGAGGCCAATAGACCGTTTACCGCCAGCAGCATCTGCAGCTTGGTCGTCTTGATCGGATTTTCCTTCGACCATAAATCAAGGAGCACCTTGTAGTTCAGGTAATCCTGCTCGGCTTGGTTTTCTTGATCACCCATCGTGAAATCTCCAAGGTCGACTCGTTGAGAACTGGCG
>JBDSKU010000371.1:0-5260 GCA_039916745.1 Nitrospiraceae bacterium | reverse complement strand
CTCCATGCCTGAAATCATCCGCCGGATATCTTGGATGAGACGCTGGAGCTGATCGGCGGCCTGATCGCGGGAATGGACAAGGCCTAACTCGATGGCATAGAGCGCTTGCAGTACAGAACCGTGCAATTCCCGTCCAATACGACTGCGATCCTGCAACAGGTCGCTCAAGCGTTGCTCGGATGCCGTGAGGGCTGCGGCAAGGCTGTCTTCAACCCGTTCACGCAGCAGGCGGGGAATAGACTCACGGCTGCTGTAGGGAATTCCCTGCGCGAGAGCCGCGCGCGGTTGCACCGGCTTGTCGGGAGATTGCCGATACCCGTGGATGAGCTGGAATTCCCGCCGAGATTTCATCAAGTGGAACGTCCTTTCTCCATATGTGACCAGGAACGTCTACGAAGTCTCTCGTGGTAGAGCATCCCTGGTTCGAGATTCCACTATTAGTACGCGACTGTTCCGCATTCCGTCACCTGGCGGATCCGCCAGGTGACCAATGGAGGTAATTCTGTGAATGCTGGCGCCCTACGGAGTGGCTCGGATGGGGTCGGTCAATCAAGGAGAAGCGGCATGCAGATACAAGCGGGCATAGAGTTTCGTGAAGGAGATGTCGTGGTAAAGACATTATCTACCAGTGAAGAGTTAGTGCGGGCCTATCGGCTTCGACATCAGGTGTTTGCGGAAACGCTGCGATGGGTGTCTTTAACCGAGGATGGGCAGGAGGTAGACTTGTACGACCTTTGGGGGACGACCATTGGGCTTGTCAGACACGATGAGACTCTCCTAGGCCTCGTCAGGATTCTGCCCGCCTCTGGGGAGTTCATGCTCGAACGAGATCTGCGCATGCTACTTCCTCAGGGTCATGTCCTGCGAAAAGAGCGAGATACAGCCGAGATTACCAGGCTGGCGCTTGATCCAGCGATTAGGGACAAGGGCCTGTCTGCTCGTTTGCTGTTGACCCTTATCAAGGGCATCTATCAATGGGCGCTTGTACACGACGTCAGGTATTTTTATCTTGAGGTCGAACATCGATTCTTCCGTGTGCTTCAGGCCTTGGGAATCTCCTGTGATCCATTGGGGTTACCCGTTGCTCTTCCTCCGGCGGGAGCCTTGTCGATTGCGGCCACTATGGATATCGTGCAATGCCAAAAAATACTTGCTCAAAAGCGGCCACAGCTCATGGAGTGGCTGTCAACGATTGTCACGGCAGATGGAACGGTGGTGAAGGAATGTATGGGGCAGTATGGTGGGATGGAACTGGGCTTCCCCTCTCACACTGGACGGTCCGCGGATCTTCTGCCAGCAGCGTGACGGTGGATCTCGAGAAAGGAAGTATTGTGAGCGAATGGGAAGAGAGTTAGGCCACTAGATTGGGAAGGCCGTGTTGAACGGCTACCGCGACAGCCTGGGTCCGTGAAGAGACATCAAGTTTGCCAAAAACGCTTTCAATGTGGAAGCGGACGGTTCGCTCCGTGATTCCAATGATCTGCGCGATTTCCCAATTCGTTTTTCCATTCTTCACCCAGTTGAGGATTGTGACTTCACGCGGAGAAAGTGTTGTGACGCACATGTCGGTTGATGGGGAAGCCTTTGATGCAGCTCTCACCAGTGCCCAGTGGAGGTGTTGGCCAAGATAATCCAGGAATTTCACGTACCGTGCATGTTCAGCTGTGTCTCCGCCTGCAAAGGCAAAGAAAGTAGCCACTCCACATGAAGGATCAAGCGATCCTGATGTGACTCCGTCAGTGAGGCCGAAAGATGTTGCCGTTTCCACGAACTCTAGTTCTCGGGCGGATGTCACGTTGGCATAAACCTGGCTCCAGACCTGCGTCTGTTGCGACTGCATAAGTGCGTGCAGAACCGGATCCACTTCCGCATAACGGTTTTTCCAATAGAGGTAAAGCCATTCTTCCGGAAAACTGACATTCAACACATCTGAAAATCCATCGAATGTGCCTTGTGGGCCGAGGCGTACGAGACCTCCGATTAGACGGTCAAATGGAAGGAATTTCTTGGCAAGAACCAGTACACCCTTCACATCTTCAGGGACTTCAGCTTGGACTGCGTAATGGATGATCTCTAACAGGTGCTGAAGATCGCTTTTCGAGGCATGTTCGAAGAGGTGAACCGGGAAGTGCTGTGCGCTAGTACTCATGGGATCTCCTATTGCCTCAGCGTACGAGTTGAGGGCGGAGGGAATCTATACCTTCAAACTATAGCAAGAATGAAATGCCGGAGTACAGGGCCCCGAAAGTTACCAGGGGAGTCATTTGGCTCTATTTGGGCAGATAGTTTGCCAGTCGAGAGCTGGACAGAGTAATGGCTCTACCATTAGGATTTGCCGATTTTCATGGAGTGAACAGAAAGGGACTGGGAGATTTATGTATTGGATAGCTTGTTCTGTGGTGTGGATCTCTGTCTTGCTACTCCCTGCCACTGCGTTTGCCCAAGCGATTCGGTTTCAGCCGCAGGGGGCTGCTGCGGCTGGTCAGGGGAATGCCTTTGCCGCACAGGCGGATGATGCGTCAGCCATTCATTTCAATCCCGCCGGATTGACTCAGGTCGATGGAGTTCAAAGCATGGTCGGGACGAACCTCATGGGAGGGTCGATCCAATACAAGAGCCCAGCGGGTCTCGATACAAGAGGTGATTTCGGGGGGAGTATCACCTCACCACCTCCCAGTCAGTTCTATTTGAGTGCGAACCTTGGGGCGCTTGGTCTCTCCACGCTCTCCCCCGTTACGCTGGGGTTTGGGCTGACCTCGCCATTCGGTACGAGTACCCGCTATCCGGTGAATAGTCCCTTCAATACCGCCGTGACATCGGCGACATTGCCGCTCATCGATATCAAGCCAACCCTCGCCTACAAGGTCAACGATGATCTGTCGCTTGGTGTGAGTGCCGACATCTATACCTTTGCAGATTTTCTTGGAGAGGGACATGCGGAGCAGCGGCAAGTGGGAGCCGGCTTGTTCGGCGTTCCAGCTGGAACCTCAGTTGAGTTCAACGGGAAAGGGACGGGGGCTGGCGCAACAGTTAGCCTGCTCTATACTCCCCTGAGAAATGGCGACGGCAAACCGATTGCCTCCATCGGGTTGGTTTATCGCTCCCAGGCTGTGGTGCCGTTGAGCGGATCGGTGCTGGTGAACGGAGCGAAGGTCGCCGATGCGTCGACGAATCTTGTGCTGCCGCAGATCTATACCGGAGCTATTGCGGTCTGGCCTGTTCGTACGAGTGAGCGGGAATGGAAGCTGGAACTTGATGTGGAATATGTCGGGTGGAAGTCGAATCGTGACCTCGATCTTCATCTCTCCTCGGGAGGAGTGATCCCGCAACCGCAACAATGGAAGACAGTCCCGGTTGTGGCGGTCGGCACCGAATATAGATGGCTCAACCCAGAATGGTTGCCCCATTGGGATGTGGCCGTTCGATCGGGGTTCACCAGAACGGAGAATCCGGTGCCTGATCTGACCTTCAATCCTGGGACGATTTCGTTGGCGTCCAACATGCTGTCTATCGGGGCCGGATTCTTGTGCAAGGGCCAGGGAAAATTTCTTGGAATGGTGCCTTGCGGAGGGATGTCCGCGCTCTGGCCGAAGGCCATAGGGCTCGATGTGGCGTTCCAGGAATGGTTTTATGAGTCGAGGACGGTTGCCGGAAATCAGAACCCCACCGTCAACGGGATGTACCATGCCTATGTCCACTTGGGGACCGTCAGCCTCAAGTTCATGTTTTGATATGAGCGCTAGGCTAGTAGGCTGAAGGCATCAAGGCGTCACTCAACCGTTCGGACAATCCTCCCTCGACCTCGTGATCGGTGTGGACTATGTCGTAGCTTGTGGGGCAGGTAGAGGGATGTCGAGCACGACCTGCGTGCCTTTTTCTGGACGGGATCTGATCGTGAGCCTCGCGCTGAGTTTCCGCGCCCGTGCCCTCATGTTGGCCAGCCCCATTCCGGATGATTTCCGGGCTGTTGGGCTGAAGCCCTTTCCATCATCGAACACTTCCAGTCTGAATTTTCCACGATAGAGTTGGACCGTGACCGTGCGATGAGCGGCTCCAGCATGTCGGAGACTGTTGCTCAGGGCTTCCTTGGCGATGCTGAGTACGGGGCCCCATTGGGTGCGTGAGAGTCCATCGGCAACGGACTTGTCGATGGCCAGTTGTATGTCACCTGCGCCGGCAACGGTCAATGACCGCACGATGGCGAAGAGCGCCTGGTCGAATGCGCCTTGTTGGATGGCGGGCGTTTGCATGCGAGGGATAAAGCTCCGTACCTGGCGGATGACGCCGTTCAGTTGGGCGACGGAGCTATCCAGTCGGCGGGCGTTTGTGGGAGAGATTCGTGTGATGCGTTGTCGCATGTGCTCCAATCCCATGCCGACGGCATAGAGCGATTGGAGGATATCGTCATGGAGATCCTGGCTGATCCGCTCTCGCTCTTCCGTGATCCGCTTCCGCTCAGATATGTTTTCAACCACCGCGAGCAAGAGGGGGCCGGTATGGCCGGGCAGTTCGATCCCGGTGGTGGTCACGGCGACCCAGATGATGTCCCCGGTTTTTCGGATATAGCGTTTTTCATAGGAATAGCCAGACCGCGTCCCGTCAAAGAACGCATTGGTGAGGGCAAGATTGCCGGGCAGGTCCTCGGGGTGAGTATATAGGGCATAGGTGTTTCCGAGTACTTCCCGTTCGCTGTATCCCGTCAGGGTGCAAAAAACCTTGTTGGAGCTCAGGACTCGTTGATGACTGTCCAGAATAACCAGTCCGACCGGTGCATCTGCCACAAACTGACGCCATTGGACTTCGCTAACCCGCAGGGCTTCCTGCGCATGCATCCGCTCTTCTTCGGTCTCGATGGCCGAGGCCAGAATACCCATCAATCCTTCGTCGGCCTCGGTTGGAACGAAATCGTGCTGGAATACGACGCAGAGCGACCCGATCGGGTCTTTGCCGCGTGTGACGATCTGGCCGACGTAGGTGTGCAATTGGTAGCGGCTGACGTTGGGATCCGTTCGGACGTACGATGTGTTGGCCAGATGGCGAACCGTACAGAGATGGTCGTCTCCCCTCTTGATGAGGTCAGCGCAGAGATGTCCGTCGGCTTGATCTACCAGATTGAAACCCGGAGGGGTCTGCCATTGTCCGATCGAACGGAGGAGCGCTCCCTCAAGACGTGAGTACAGCGCGCATGTTCCCCCAAGCAGCTCTCCCCCCAAGGCCGTCAGTCGATTGATGTTTGCCAGCGGATCGCTACCGAACCTGA
>JBDSKU010000370.1:0-9046 GCA_039916745.1 Nitrospiraceae bacterium | reverse complement strand
CCACTTCACCGGGGAATGGGCTCTGTTCGGTCAGGTATCTGTAGAGTGGATGTTTGTCGTCGCCTTTCACGCTGATTTTGCTGAAGAGCGGAAACGACAGGCTGTATTTGGTGTAGCAAAACGTTTTGATCTCGGCATTCGTTCCTGGTTCCTGCTGTCCGAAGTTGTTGGCAGGGAACGCCAGGATCTCAAAGCCCTTCTCCCGATACTGCTCATACATCTTTTCAAGGTCCGTGTATTGCGGCGTATTACCGCAGAGACTGGCCGTGTTGATCAACAACAGGACCTTGCCACGGAACTGGCTCAGTGAGACCGGCTTGCCATCGATATCGTTCAGCGTAAAATCGTAGACCATGGGCGTCTGTGCTGCCATGAGTATGGTTCCTTCTTCTCCCGCCTGAGCGGGGCTTGGCTCAAGCAGGTTGCTTGAGCCAATGCCGACGATCAAGCTCATTCCTATGAGCAATCCCACCAGACTCCGACGTAATTGTTCCATCAGGCAGCTCTCGGTTAGAGTCGCTCCAAGGCGTCAATGCGCGCTTCGATCGGCGGATGCGTGGCAAAGAGATGCATGAACCCTGAGGAATTGCCGGAGATCTTCATGGTCGCGAGCGCATCTTGCGAGGAATACTCAACTTGCGAACGGCTGACCCACCGATCAATCGCGCGCAGAGCCGAGATCATCGAGTCCTTGCCGTAGACCTTGGCGGAAAAGGCATCCGCGCCAAATTCACGCTGACGCGAAAACCAGCTGATCAGGACGGAGGCCAGGATACTGACAATGATCTGGAGGACAATTGACAGACCAAATCCGAGCGCCGCTTGATCGCGTTCTGCGAAGAATCGGCGCACCCACATCGCAATGTAGTACACGAAGGTATTCATCAGTCCGGCCAGGACGGTCGTCGCGAACATGTCTCCGTTGTACACGTGGCCCATTTCATGAGCGAGGACCGCGCGCACTTCTTGCTCGTGCAAGTTGCTCAGCAATCCAGTCGAGACCGCAACCATGGAGTTATTCTTGCTAGGGCCGGTCGCGAAGGCATTGGGGTCGGGAGCCTCATAGATCCAGACCTCAGGCATCGTGATCTGGAGCCGCTGCGCGATCTCTTGGACGGAGCTGTACACGACCTGTTCGGCTTGAGACCGAGGTTGCGTGATCTGGCGGCAATCCAACATGGCCCGCGCCATTTGTTTGGAGAAGGCCAAACTGATAAAGGCGCCGCCAAAGCCGAAGACGAGGGCCCAGACTAACGAGCTCAGATCGACCGATCCTCGCAGATCGATCCCAAACATCGGTAACACGATATTGATCAGCAACGGCACGGTGAGCGAGAGCGTCACCATGATCAGAATATTGGGGGCCAGCAGCAGGAATATGCCTTTCATCCACTTCATCGAGATCCTCCTTCAAGACCACGTTCTCGCCCCGTCATTGGGCGAGTCATCAATGCGTGTGATTATACTAACCGATTCTCTGAAATGCATCTCAATCGAGATTGCGATCAGGATGTGTTCACAGCAATAACTCCTGAAAGGCCAAGGTCAAGGTGCCAGAAGTGCCTGAAACTCCTGGACAAAGTTGACCCATTCCCGTTCTTCCTGCTAGAACTGACTCATGCAGAAGCTACCGAGGCGATGGCTCCACATGGTGGCGACTGTTGGGTTGCTGACTTCTGTCGGCGTGATTATCGTGGGTGCAGCAGAACCCTCTCAATCCGGCCATCCTGTGGTGATTTCGGTGGCAGCAGACGGGGTGCAGCGAGCCACGGTGACGTTGGATAGCTACTCGTATAGCCCCAATCATTTGATCGTCGAAGCTGGAAAGCCGGTTGAACTGACGCTGATCAGCATGACGACCATTATCCCGCATAATTTCATTATTAAGGATCCAGCGGGAAGCCTCTCCGTCGAACAGGATGTGAGTGCCGGGAAGACCGTCACCATCAAATTTACGCCGATTCAGCCTGGCACCTTTCCCATCTACTGCGACAAGCGTCTCTGGCCGTTGCCCAGCCATCGCGACAAAGGGATGGAAGGGAAGCTGGAAGTGCGATAGCTGTGGCCACGAATGTAGAAGCCTCGAAACAGGAACTGCTCCGCGATCTCCTCAAGCAAGTCTCCCGTCTCTTTTATACGACCTTGGTCGTGGTTCCTGCAGATGTGCGAGACCAAGTCAGCCTCGGCTACCTCTTTGCCCGAGCCGCAGACACGATTGCGGACACGGATTTGATTGACCGTCCGCGGCGGCTGGATTTACTCAGCCAACTCAAAGCGCAGTTTGTGAGCGATCAGATTATCTGGACTCAGGTGCAAGAGATCCAGCGAGCCGTGGGACCAGTCCAGCAGAATTCTTCCGAGCGGATCCTGCTTGAACGGCTTGAAGATTGCTTCAGGTTCTTCCTGACTTTTTCGCCGGACGATAGATGCCGCATTCAACGGCTCATGACCACGCTGACGCAAGGTATGGAGATGGACCTCATCGCTTTCCCCGGGACGTCAGGGGCGGATCTCACGGCGTTGAAGACGCTCGACGAGCTGGATCGCTACACCTATTACGTGGCAGGCTGTGTGGGCGAGTTCTGGACGGATTTGATGTGCGCACATCGGAAGGCCCTGGCTTCGTGGAAGGTGCGGGACATGGCTGAGGTCGGGGTGCGGTTTGGAAAGGGGCTCCAACTCACGAACATCGTGAAAGATATTGCGCACGATCTTCAGAACGGCCGCTGCTATGTGCCGGCGCCCCTGCTGGCTGAAGCCGGACTTACCCCACGAGACTTACTGGACCAGCGAAACCGTGCACGGTTTCAGCCGGTCCTAAGCAAACTCGTCCGTATGGCGGTGGAGCATCTTGATCAAGGCTGGCTCTATGCCATGTCGATCCCGCGCCACGAAATGAGACTACGACTCTCCTGTATGTGGCCGATTCTTTCCGCCGGCGAATCGCTGAAGCTGGTCATGCAGTCGCCCGACCTCTTGAGCCCGGCCGTCAAAATAAAAATCCCCCGCAGTACGGTCTACCAGATCATGGCCCTCACAACCTTCACCGGCGCCTGTGGCCATGTGGGTACGGCTTACTGGGGGCGACTTCGGAAGCAGATTATCTAGCAGGCTGTTGAAAAAGACCGCCAGCGGCGTGCTCGCATCGCGCAGAGGCTCAACGTACCGAAGCGTACGCCTCGCCTCTTCGCTCACTGCGGCCTTGCTGGACGGCTTTTTTGAACAGCCTGCAGGTACTCCCGGTGTCAAAATAGTAATTCAACATGCTGGTAGCTATTGGCAGGAAGGACTTTCATGCAGATTCACACCGGCTGGACTCAGAGGATCGCGCGAACGCAATCCATCATGGTCGCAGCTTGGCAGATTCTGTGGGAAGACAAGACCCTGTTGCTTCTGCCTATCGCCTCGTCTGCCAGCCTCATGTTGCTCACGGCTTCGTTTGCCGTGCCTGCGATCCTCGGAGCACTGACCGGGGCTTCGATGGCTGATGGGCTTCAAGAGATTGAGTCCTGGTCCTACGTCGGCATGTTTCTGTTCTATGTGGTGACCTATGGCGTCGCCATTTTTTTTAATGCCGCCCTCGCGATCTGTGTCTTGCGGAAATTGGAAGGGAAACAGACGACGATTCTGGACGGGTTGCGCGAAGCCCTGTCCTGTTTTCCTCAGATCCTCGGTTGGGCCCTGGTCTCTGCCACCATCGGAGTGGTCCTCAAAACGATCGAACGAAGGTCCGGTTTTGTCGGGAACATGGTGGCGCGCGTTTTGGGGCTGGCCTGGACCGTTGCCACGTTTCTCGTGGTGCCGGTGTTGGTGGCGGAACGAAAAGGGCCGCTCCAAGCCATTCAAGCATCCGTGCAGCTCCTCAGAAGAACCTGGGGAGAAGACCTCTTGGCCGGTCTCGGATTCGGACTGCTCTACTTCTTCTGGGCCATCCCAGGAGTCTTTGCGTTCGTCATTGGCGCCGGCATGATCGCCACCCATCCCCTATTCGCCATTGCGATCATGGTCCTTGCCATCCTCTATTTCCCGTTCTTAGGTCTCGTCCTCTCCACCATGTCGACCATCTTCGACGTCGTGCTCTACCGCTACGCCAGCACAGGCACCATCACCCCAGGCTTCGACCGCGAGCTCCTCGATACTGCCTTTGTCACCAAGTCGGTATAGAGGCGGGTTATTAAAGCAGAGGATGGTTGGATTGATTCAGAGTAGTGCCTCCCAGGAAAGAACGATCTAGCAGACCGGCCTAAGCAGAATCTCCCCGTTGAGAGCTACATTTTATCGTTCATAGCGTGATGTAAGTTCTGCGCCAGCGATAGCATCGGTTTTGTTGTCGCCCCTGCTCGAAAGGGAAAAGCGGCGGTGACGAACGACTGCTGAAGCATCGTACTAGTCATAACGTCGGACCTGTATGGGGATGCCGACATCGGTTCTCCTACTAAAGTGGGGTTGCAAGAAGGGGGCGCGAAGTGAGCATATTTATACAGCATGATTCGACGACTTGCTTCATGGTCGTAGCCAGTTGTTTTATTAAACATTTGTAACGACATTGATTTTAGTCGGTACTGCGCGCGATAGCGGTACGGATTGCCTCGGAGAGCATTAGTTAAATAGCATGGAATTTGCTTTAGCCTCCGGGGATAGCCTGACAGATGGTCTGAATGCTGGTGTGGTAAAAAATCAACAGAACAGGTGGTAAAAGATGAAGTCCAAGAACTATTCCAAGTCGCTCATAGGGGTGATGGGATTACTGCTGGCCGGTTTGGTTGCCGGATGTGGCAGCGGCGGTGACGGTGGTGGTGGAGCTACTGCGCAACCCGGCACGCTTAGCGTGTCGATGACCGATGCCCCGGCCTGCGGCTTCGATGAAGTGAATGTGACTGTCAGCAAGGTGCGGGTGCATCAAAGCAGTTCTGTAGACGACCCCAACGCTGCCGGCTGGACCGACATCACCTTAAATCCGCCGCGCAAAATCAACCTGCTGAACCTCAACGATCCAACGCAGACCAACGGCGCGCTCGATTCCTTGGGAGAAACTTCGCTAGCAGCAGGCCACTACACGCAAGTGCGGTTAGTGTTGGTTCGCAACGAGAATTCTGTGGTCCTTTCGACTACTCCGCCCAATCATACCGAAATTCCTCTTGATACCCCGAGCGCGGTTCAGTCAGGGATCAAACTGGTCAATGAGTTCGATGTGCCTTCCGGACAGAGGGTCGATCTATTGCTGGACTTCGATGCCTGCAAATCCATTGTGAAGACTGGGAGCGGTAAGTACATACTGAAGCCCGTGATCAAGGTCATCCCCTTTGTGCTGAATGGGATCGAGGGATTCGTCGATTCAGCCTTGCTTGGCAACAATGTCATCGTGTCGGCTCAGGTGAACGGAGTAATTGATCGTGCAACGGTGCCAAACACGCAAACCGGCAAATTCTTTCTCGCCCGCCTCCCTGCACCGGCAAACTATGACGTCGTGATCACGGCAAGAAACAGCCCGACGGATACCTGCTGTGCGACAGCGGTAATAGCAGGAGTGCCCGTTCCAAGCAGCACGAGCATCACCACCATAAGCACCAGCGGTACTCCGTTTACGCTGCAGCCTTCCACATTTAAATCGATTGCCGGCACGGTGTCGTTGATAAACCCGCCTCCTCCGCCTGCTGTTGATGATCGTGATGATGGCACTGTCGTTGTTGCTGCGAAGCAATCACTTTCTGGCGGGCCGACTGTGACCGTGAGATCGCAGGTCGCCACGCTCAAGGACGACACCATTGCAACAATTGGCGACTATAAATATGAATTGGTTCTGCCCATTGCGGCCCCATCGAAGGCTTCATACGGTGCCTTGCCGATCACACCTAGCTCGAGTGGGCAAACTGGCGGTGTCTATACGGTTTATGGCTCCGGCCAGACTCCAACAACAGTGTACGCGACTCAGAACCCAGCGCCTTCAGCGAGGGATATTGCTATTGTTGCCAATCAAACGCAGGACTTCACGTTGACGCCATAAGCAAGAGGCTGCCGGCGGCAGGCAATCGCCTGTTGCCGGCAAGGCCTGGTCGCTCTGCAGGCTCCCTCTCATTGAAACAAAAATAGGATCTACAGCGAGGGCACCGCACTTGCCGAGCAGATACTGTCAGTTTCCCTCCTTCTTCTTCCCTTCTGGGGCTGGAGCGGACGCACGCCGAGGCTGGCGACATCGCGTCAACTGAAGGTCGGTAGCTGTATATATAAGCGGGCGACGGCATGCTGCCGGACAGGCAGCGTTTTAGAGGAGCTCGCGGCAATTAAAAACGCGGGTCAATGCGCATCAGGGCGCATCGCATGATGGCGCAACCGAGACCGTGCGCCGTTCGTCAGCCCCACCGTCTACTTTTTTTGCGGCTCCAACATCTTTTCGCCCTTCTTGAATACCCCGTAGATCGCTTGCGAGGGGCAGGCGTCTAAGCAGAGGCGGCAGCTTTCCAGACAGCGGGAAGGGTCGAACTTGTAGGGAGGGGTCGAGAGCCAGGCGCCGGTCGGGCAGATGGGCATACAAATGCCTTGGTGTGTGCAGCGGTCTGGGTGGCGGACGAGGTGATCGCGAATGATCATCATAGGTTTGACTCCTTCAAAGAGACCTTGGGAAAAGATGTCGAACATGTTTCTGTTGGGGAGGCTGTCGCTCACTTCCACTCCTTCACAAGTTCCATCAGGCGATCCTTCAGTTCTGGAATCTGTTCCAGATTGTTCTGAATCGCTCCCAGGATCTTGTCGGCTCTGGCTGACATCAGGGCGTCTTTGTCTTTCTTGGCCAGCCGATCGTATTCCACATAGGCCCTGTGATGCGTCGGCTCAAGGAGTGTTCGTGCCACCGTCAGGGCCTCGCCGATCTCATAGGGTTCCGGCGCCATTGGGGAGACGATCGTAAAGGTGCCGTCGGTGAAGACGAGCACTGCGGCTCCCTGTTTCCCCTTGAGGGGGATGACGGCTTTGACGGTCTTGTCCGCCAAGGACGCCCAATTCCCGAGCAACCCCGGAAATTGCTTCATGAAGGCCACCTTCGCCAGGTTGGCTTTCCATTTTTCTTCGACGGCCATCAGAGTCCTTTTTAGTCGACGCTACAATGTGAGCGGAGGGAGTATCGTGGGAATTGGGTGGTCGGGCATGATGAGACGGGTCACGACCTCGCCCTTGACGACGTGGCGCTCCATGATTTCTGTCACGTCGGCATTGGTCTTGACTTGATACCACACGCCTTCGGGATAGATCACCACGCTCGGCCCTTCAGCACAATGATCCAGGCACCCCGCTTTATTGGCGCGGACGACATCTTTCAGGTCCAGCCGTTTTGCCTCTTGCTTGAAGTGGGCATGGAGGGCTTCGGACCCCAGTTTGGAGCAGCTCCCACGGGGATCGTCGGGTGAACGTTGGTTGGTGCAGACGAAAATATGTCTCTTGAATCCTGGCATGAGGTGACTCCCAGTTAGGCAGGCATCGCGACGGTGTGCATGCGGCCGATGAGTTGGGCGACGTCGGCAGAGGTCAGGAACGGGGAGTGCGTCGACGTGCCGGTGAGAATCACGGTGATTTCGCGTAGCCGTAACGAGGCCCGTTGAAACTCTTCTTGGTTGGACATGACTGAGCCCTGCCCGGCTGAAAGTTTATCGAATTCCCCAAGGATATCGCGAAAGTCTCGCTGGAGATTTTTCTGCATCGAACAGCCTTCGCAATACCATTTTGGGCTTTGATCGGTCGAGGGGGACAAACGATCGTAGGTCCGGCCAAAAAAGTCCTTCCCGAGCGATAACTTCATGAGTGCGGTGCCGGTTGCGCCGCAGGCATTGCAGGATGATCCAGACGTGGAATCCATAGAGCCTCCCTCTGTCGATCGTGAGCTGAAGAGGGGCGAATCTTACACCAGGCCCGCGCGCACTGTCCACCCGATGGGCCGGTTCGCGAGAGCCAGTCGGTGCATTTTTATCAGCGTTGTAGCAGAATGGATTGAGATGTCGGCGAACGGGTTTCGCGAGGAGGGAGCGACCATGGTCATCGGAGTGCCAAAAGAAATTAAGGATCATGAATACCGAGTCAGTGTTACTCCCGATGGGGTGCGGGCATTACGTCAGGCCGGCCACGAAGTTTTGGTCGAGCCATCGGCTGGAGTCGGCAGCGGATACTCGGACGAAAATTACCAGAGCGCTGGCGCGATCCTGGCCACATCAAAAGAGCAATTGTTTCAGCAGTCGGCGCTGATTGTGAAGGTCAAGGAGCCGCTCCTTTCCGAATGTGCGCTCTTTCGTCCCGGCCAAGTTCTTTTCACCTATCTCCACCTGGCGTCTCTTCCAGAGCTGACCAAGACCCTGTTGGATACGAAGATCATCGCGATTGCCTACGAAACGATTGAGGCGAAAGATGGCACGTTGCCGATGCTCAAGCCGATGAGCGAAATCGCGGGGCGAATGTCGGTGCAGATCGGTGCCCGTTATCTGGAGAAGACGCAGGGCGGACGTGGGCTGCTCTTGGCTGGCGTGCCTGGCGTGGAGCCGGGGAAGGTCGTGGTGTTGGGGGCTGGGGTGGTTGGGAGTGCTGCGACTCGGATTGCGGTTGGGATGGGGGCGCAGGTGACCGTAATCAATCTCGATCTTGAACGACTGCGCGCACTCGATGAATTGTATTGTGGCCGCATTGTGACGCGTGCCTCCACGCAGGCTGCGATTGAAGAGTCGGTGTTGGCTGCCGATCTCGTGATCGGAGCGGTGCTCGTGCCCGGAGCTCGAGCGCCTAAGCTGGTCTCGCATGCACTGGTCGCGCGTATGAAGCGGGGATCTGTGGTGGTGGATGTTGCGGTTGATCAGGGCGGTTGCTTCGAGACGACGAAACCCACGACCCATTCTGACCCGGTCTATGTCGTGGACGTGGTGCTCCATTATTGCGTGGCCAATATTCCGGGGATTGTGCCACGCACATCGACGATCGCCTTGAGGAACGAAACACTCCCCTATTTGCTGCGGTTGGCCTCGCTAGGCGTGGCGGAAGCCATCGGGGCAGACGCTGGTTTGGCGAAAGGCGT
>JBDSKU010000369.1:0-3342 GCA_039916745.1 Nitrospiraceae bacterium | reverse complement strand
CGCCACTTGATTTGAACCTGTATTCTAAAACGTATTTTCTCCGGCCACCATCATTCAAAGGAGTAGGCTCATGAAGATCGTAATCGGTACTGTTGCGACCGTCTCCGGCGTCCTGTTTGCGTTGTCGATGGCCTCTGCGAACCCTTCGCTCCTCCCCAAGCATGAAGGCTATCCCATGAAGAACAGCGGAAGCCCCGTGACGGGCCAGCCAACCGCTAACGATCCAGGCCAGTCTGATGCACGTGGCGAATCCACCTTGATGAAGTCCACGAACTCCATCAAGCATAGCGAGCAGCACCTGAACAAGTCCGACAATGCTCGGATCACCGAAGGTCAGGGTGCCGGACGCCTTCCAAACGTCCAGGGTCCTCAGATCACAATTGCTCCTCCGGTCACGTCTGCCACGAAAATCGGAGCCGATCGTAAGATCGAATAATTAAGCGGTTCAATCAGATATCGCAGGGGGCGTCGGATTCATCCGACGCCCCCTTGTTTTTTTGTGCTGTGCCCTCGTGGAGGCTGTGACCGAGCGCAACCTGAATCGCCATAGTTTCTTGGCCCATGCTCCCGCATAGTCGACACCGATGCGTGCATAAGCCCCCAACTCCCCTCGTTTCAGCACTATCCCGCGATCCTCGAACCAGAGGGATTCGCCATCCGTAAGGTCTGCGCGGTTGAGGCCGCGATCGATCTCTAGCACACGGCACAGCCGCCCCGGCCCATCGATCAACTCTCCCTCGATCTCAATCGCCCTGATCAAGACAGCCGAAGGAAACTCCTTCCGCTCTGTCACCACATTCAGACAATGGTACATCCCATAAATGAGATACACATACGCGACCCCTGCCGGACCAAACAGGACATCCGTCCGCTGCGTTCTGCCTTTCGACGCATGGCAGGCCTTGTCCTCTGGCCCGACATAGGCCTCCACTTCAACGATCTTCCCAGCAATTTCACGACCATCGATTGCCCGAACAAGATACTTACCAATGAGTGATCTCGCGACCTGCACGGTGGGACGAGCAAAATATGGCCGCCCAAGAATACTTCCTGCTGGGGAAACTTTCATTGTGATAACCGGCAGTCTTTACGAATCTTCCTTGCTCAGCTCTTTCGTTCGCTCTCTGAATCTTGTCAGAAATAACCTCACATGATAAGGCTGCTCAAAACGATCTTCAACAAGGCCGCAGGCGCAGAACACACCGGAGGCGTACCCTCTCGGGTACGTTGAGGATGTGTTCAAGCCGAGAACGCAGTTGAAGGTCGTTTTCAGCAGCCGGTTAGGCCTGCTAGAAGTACCAAGCCATACCACCCATGAATGTACGTGGATTCCCCGGCACAAAGTGAATGCCATTGATCGGCACCGCTTCGTTTCTCAGTTGGGATTCAAATGCAAAGATAGCCTGTTCCCACTTCGTGTTGAACAGATTCTGAATGAACAAGAACGCTTCAAGCCGTCCATGGGACAATTTGACCGGCAGTTGATAGCGCTCCGAAAGATCGAAGTCAATCCAGGAGGGAGATTTGATACTCCGGTCCTCTGTGAGCGGTCGCACACCGAGATAGGTCGCTTGCAGTTGCGACGTGAGCCCTTCCGGCCATTTCAAGAGCAGGGCCCCATAGGCCGTGACCTCGGGCGCCAGAGGAATCGCATCGCCGTTGCGAAACTCGGCCTTCGTCCATGTCACGCTGCCGTTGAAATACAGCGGGCCCCAGACTTGTCCCCTTGCAGCCACTTCCACGCCTTCGCGTTTGCTCGCGCCGCGAATTTCTGTTGTCCCTTCGTCTCCGACAAACACCAATTCAGACTTGAGATCTAATCGCCAGATGGTTGCGGTCAACTCGACGCCTCCAGCTCCCCAAGGTTTCGACCGCACACCGACTTCATAACTCTTGGCTCGCGCAAGGGGTGAGGACCCCGATGCAACGGCCGATCGTGCGTCGTTACTGTGATACCCCTCGCCATAGTTGGCAAAGAATTCCGTGCTGGCCCAGGGACCCAGGATCAGATTCATTTTCGGAAGGACGATACCGGACTGCTTTCGTCCCGCTGGTTGGTCCACGCACGTTGGGCAGCGATTGCGCACATCGAACGTAAACGTTTCACCCCGAAGACCTCCGGCCAACCGCATCCACGAGGTCGGCTGCACCTCCGCCTTAACGAACGGCGCATAGGATGCCTCGAGCACATCGCTATCCGTCGTCGTACCGGTGGGCGTCCGCGTAGTCTGCGTTCCCAATCGTGCATGGATATTGTCCCCTCTGGTTTGAAACCCGATGGTTCCGATGCTCGGCAGACCCCATACGTCGCCCCGCTGTTTGTATCCGATGTCACCCCCGTATACCACCCGCCGATCGGACTGTTGGATGCCGTCGCCTCCAGTCGGGACGCCGTTGGTGGCAATATCGTTGGCAAAAAATGTGAAATTTGTATAGAGATCCAACCGATAGTACTGGGCATAAGCATTGGTAAAGAATTGCCCGCCGGACGTGGTGTCATAATGTTAGTTCAGTCGGGCCGTGCTGCGGAGCGTCTTGCCCCCTTCCGAGGGGTCGATGGCCCCGAACCGGTCGAGTGAGCCATCCTGCACCGCTCGCAGGGGAATCTCACCCGAGGCGTTCCACTGGGCCTTCTGAAAGGTCCCGGTCAGGCTCAATTCATCCCGTCCAGTCAGGTTCGTCGTCATTTTTCCCAGCACATTGCTTCGGAAATAACGATTGTCATTCTGAAACGGACCGTTCGTATAATAGCCCTCAGCTGCAAACAGGGTACGCACCCGATCCTTGGTAGGGGAAAACATGAGCATGTACCGCTGCGTATCGAACTGCCCTCCGGCTGCCTGGACGACCCCCTCTTGAACCACCTGCCGTGTCCTGAAGTTCACTGCTCCTGCCGTCGAAAAATCGCCATATTCCGGAAGATAGGCCCCCTTGTTGACGTCGAGTCCCTCGATCGTTTCTGGAATGATGAAATTCAGGTCGCTGTAGCCTTGTCCGTGAGCATGCGTACGGAGGTTAATCGGCATCCCATCGACAAAGAACGCCACATCGGTTCCGTGATCGGCGTCGAAGCCCCGCAGAAAATATTGATCGGCCTTGCCCGCCCCGCCGGAATGTTCCACCGCAATGAAGCCGGGGATCAAACGCAGAGTCTGAGCGGGACGGCCTTGCGGTTGGAGTAGAATTTCTTTGTCTGGAATGAATTGCTGTGAGGACGCGGCCACCGGACGCGGGCCAACGATGGACACCTCCGGCACATCCACAATCTCAGCGTCCGGATCGTGGGCGAGGGCAGAAGAGACAACGAGCAGAAGCGCGGCGAGATGGAAGAAGAAACTCAAG
>JBDSKU010000368.1:0-4764 GCA_039916745.1 Nitrospiraceae bacterium | reverse complement strand
GGGTCTCATTCTCGGCCCGCAGCGGATGCCGGGCGGATTCTTTTCGGCCTCGCTTCTGGGGCGTCAAGGCCGAGAGCACACCTCCGTGCGTTGGCGTCGCCACGGCGTGAGGTTCGAGGCATACAGTCCCTCGGCGCGAAGCAGCGCTCCCAGGCTGCCCACTGCCGTACAGGCATCGGCCAATTTCAGGATGCGCAGCTGGTCCTCTGCCGTGAAACGTCGCCGTGTTGGCGTAGCGGCCACCTCGGGGTCCGGTCGGACGCTCACGGCTGGTCGTGGTGGGGCGGCTCCTTGGGGGGACTTGTCCTCGGTGTCCGGCGTCGCCCGCCGGGCTCCTTCGAGTCCTCGACTGGCGTACTTCTTGCCAGCATTCATGAGGGGTGCTCCTCTCCGCCCGCTACTCTAATTGAAGAGAGGAAAAGTGTCCCACTGACATTGGCACAGAGGGAATCCTGATATGGCCTTAGACAAATTCTTTCGATCGATATCATTAAGCTTCCTGCCTTTGCCATCATCCGCTGATCGCTTGAAGTCCAAGAATAGCTCTTCGCTCTGACGATCAGTAATGAAGTCGTCTATAGCCCTCTCTCCTTCTTTCACAATTCGATCAAATAGATCCTCTGCACGCCCCATAGGTCTCCTCCTACTTTATTGTTTGGGGCGTTATAGTCACACTTCCCAAGTTATACGAGGCGTCAGCCTCATACGCCGGTCCCAGATAGCCGATTTTTACATTTACCCCAGCCCGATAATACGCCTCTTCCGCTCTTTCCCAGTCGCCTGCAGCCGAAGCCGTTTCGCCCATCTTTCTGTACTTCTGATAAGTGGCTTGATTGAGCGGATTGGAACACCCCACAAACAGCAGTGAGACGGCTAATAGTCCTGCCGAAAGGATTGACTGTGTGCGCAGTCTCATGGGTTCACCGCAATACAGGGTCGTCAAGTTTCACGCGCGCGAAACATAATACTCGATCATGGATTCTCCTCAAAGTGGTATTTGTGGTCCTCAGAAAAGAGCTGGATGAACATCCGTAGGTCGGGACCTAAGGAAGCCAGATATCAGATCAAAAGGCCATCCAGCAAGGCCGCAGCTGATGAAAGCACCGGAGGCGTAGCCTCTGGCTACGTTGAGGATGTTTTCGAGGGGAGAACGAAGCTGGCGGACTTTCTCAGCATCCTGCTGAGCTAGGTGACCCGTCGCAGGATGGGAGCCTTCTGCATCAACGCAACAGCCGCAAACGTGATGACAATTGTTGCGGCAAAGGTGATGGGGATGTAGTAGAGGGGCCGGAACATGGCTGGCATCGTTGTGTGGTAGAGGTTTCGTAACAGCTCCACGATGATCGGATGGGCGACATAGACTCCCAGCGTCAAGGGAGCCAGGCGCTGCGCGACCGACAGAATAATAGGTGAGAATGTCGCACGGAGGAGGACCATGAACAGCGTGACCGCCATTACCATGATGGTGGGACTAAAGTCTTCATAGAAGTAGAAGGCCCAGTGGTCGTTCAGTCCCTTCACTGACACCAGGAAGGCTGTGAGCAGGATCGTCGTGGCAATGGCACCGGCCAAGAGGAGGCCATAGGGGCCTGGGCTGCTTGCGAGGACTCGGACGCAATAGAGTCCCGCGAAGTAATAGGCGATGTAGGGGACGAACATGGTGAAGATGCTGGTGGCGAGAAAGTCTGCCAAGTTGGCTCCCAGCGCTAGGGCCGCCATGACCAGGATCGCCTGACTGAGGTGTTTTGAGTCGAGACTGGTTGCTGCCATTGCCAGAAAAGGTGTCACAAGGTAGAGCCCTGCGATGAGGAAGAGAAAGTAGAGATGGATGTAGGGCCGTCCTGCAATCAGGTCTAGCGCAATCGTATTGAGGGTGAGGGGTTGGTGCCAGAAGAACGCCCGCCAGGCCAGATAGACGGCTGACCAGAATAGCAGCGCTGGTAGCAGCCGGTTCATGCGTCTGGTCCAGAACTCACGAGGGCTGGTCTGTTTCTTTTCATCGAGCAGCAACGCGCCGCTCAACATGACAAACACCGGCACAGCCCATCGCATGGCGCTGTCGATGAAGTTGGCCATATGCCAACTGATCGTTCCCAGTTGCTCCGGTTGCATGACGGTGGTGGCGGCGAGGTGTAACAGCACGACCGCCAGGCAGGCACTGACCCTGATGACATCGAAAGATCCGGATCGCTGAGCCAATGCGGCTGCACTGGGTGGGGGGACGCTAGTGAGTTGGTGGGGCAACGCGGTCGATTCTACCGTACTGGTGCCGGTTGGCTCGTCTGGTTGACGGAGTCTGCAGCAACATCCTTTCCACCGAAACGAGCCAAAACATTGCGGGTCATCTGTTGAGCTGCTGGACTGAGCCGCGATGTGCGGAGCGCCGGAACCTGGAAATCGTCTAGGCCCCAACTCCACTGCATGGAGCCGGTCGAAAAGATGATCGCGCCATGCGCCGCGTTGTAGACCGTGACCGTGCCTTCGTGTGAGGCCACTCGCGCACGGGCGATGACCTGAGTGCTTGGTGGAGTCGAATCACGCCCTCCGTCGACTTCGTAGCCCAAGAGTCCCGGCAAGCGGTCGCCTTGATGTAATCCCGTTTCATTGAGGATCCAATGGGAGGCATCCTCAATCACGAAGTCTCCATCTACTGGCGCGTCGGTTTCAATAAACATGCTTCCGATCAAGGCGGCTTCCGGCCGACTCACGGGAGGATTGCGCCATTTCGTCGTCACGAGATAGTCGTTCGTGGGGTCGTGATCGATCTGCAAGGGATCGTGCCAGGGGGCGTTCTCTTTGTAGGCGACGATGGTCCTGTCCGATTCACCAGTGAGCGGGCTCGGTTCAAGCCGAATTTGCCAGTAACAGGTATTGGCGGAGAAGAATCCTACATGGGTGCCCCGGTCGCGCGCCTGTTCCACATGGCGGCGCATCTCCCAGCTCCAATATTCATCATGTCCGACAGAGAGGAAGGCCTGATGGGATGCCAAGAGCGCCGGGTTGGCATGGACATCGACATTCGTGGCATAGGTCACGTCATACCCTTCCCGCTCCAGCCAGCGCACCATATTATATTCCCAGCCTGCCGCCGAGGCTTGGTAGCCGATGGGGAATGAGTTGGACGTGAGGAAGTCTCCTGCACCAACGCCACCTGATGCAAGCGGGAGAGGGCTGATGGCATAGGGACGATTGAAGGAGACCTTCGCGGCTTGTCCCCCTGCACTGTTAAAGGCATAGAGCGATTTGCCGCCCCAATTATTGTAGGCCTGGAATGTGGTGACGCTCGATTGGACGAGATAGGTCGAGGGGCGCGCATCGTCGCGGACGACGAATACGATATAGCTTTGATCGCCCGTCGGCTCCGCGGTCAGTTTGGCCAGGTAGACCCCACTGGCCCAGTCCGTGGCATCCGATGGATGGAGCGGGACGGCAAGGCTGACGGGATTTTCCCAACGGCACTCGATCAGGCCGGTGCGCAGATCCGTCGTGGGGAGTGATTGCACCTGTCCCTTGCGGCGAATGGGCCCGGCCATCTCGCGCGCACCGGTTCCTTGGTACCAGCCCATCCGGTAAATTCTCAGGCTATAGAAGTCGGCGGCCGTATTCACGAAGAGGTCCAGCTTCTCTCCGCGATTCACGCTGGTCAGCGAGGCATACCCTTCTATTTCTCGGTGCAGGGCCGGGCGCGTCAGAACCCAATCGGTTGTGCCGGGCTTCCGATTCTCCACGTAGATAGGGGACAGGGTTGCGTCGACTGCGCCATGAATGGCGGCTGGTGCAAAGACTTCCAGCATTGCGCAGCAGCTGGAGAGGGCGAAGTAGAGAGAGCTTTGCTCACGGAGGTTTCGGAGCATGGCCGGGATGCGCCAGATAAAGGAGGTGCTGCCGACAATCCGTTGTCCGATGGCTTCGAGGGATGGGACAAGGCGTTGAGGCCGCAGGCTCTTCCAGACAGGCTGCAGATCTTCCAGGCTCTCAGAGAACCCAATGAATGAGGAAATAGCATAGCCATAGAGCGCGCCGTTCACCAGAGCAAAGGCGGCGGAGATCCATCGGCTTTGCGAGGCGTAGAAGAACCCCGTGATACAGCAGAGCAGCAGGAGTCCGTATTCAAGGGCCACGTAGAGCGCCGGTGCACCAGTTCGCCCGAGTACTTTTGGCGTACGTCGGAAGGGAATTTTTTCGCCAGTGACGAGTTGCTGGATCGATTTCATGGCACCACCGAGGTGCACGGGCAGCAAGAGGAGGTTGAGGGCATAGACTCGCATGAAGTCAAGGAGGCCTCGATAGCGCAGGATCGACAGATCGCGAGCATAGAGAAGAAAGTAGGGGATGGCGGTCATTGACAGCCAGACCGTCATGAGCTTGGAGGAAAACGGAACCGCCAATAGCAGCAGCACACAGATGGGGGACAACGCCATCGAGGTGAGATAATGTAGCTGGTAGAAACTCTGTGGAGCGAATGCCGGGGTTTTCGGCGCGTTCCTGAAATACCGGAGCAGCTTGGGCAGAATGAGGAGTCCTCCGTTGGCCCAGCGGCCTCGTTGAATGATGAGGGAGCCGAAATCGCCGGGCGTGGCACTATAGGCCAGCCGCTCCGGGTAGTTAAAGAGCCGCCATCCTCGCGCCATCAAATCGACCGTCGATTCGGTATCTTCGATCACGGTGCGATCTTGAATATACCGCCGAATCACTCCATGCTGAGTCGACTCTTCCACACAGATATCTTCTAAGGCCGCCTTGCGCAGCAAGGCATTCGCACCG
>JBDSKU010000367.1:0-7798 GCA_039916745.1 Nitrospiraceae bacterium | reverse complement strand
ACCGGGACGGTCACTGCCAGTGCGAGCCTAACCGGATTATCTGCCGGAAGTTATTCGGCCACGGTGACTGTGACGGCAACAGGAGCTACGACTAAGACCATCCCTGTCACTCTGAACGTGGCGTCATCAACAAGTACAACAAGTACCGGATACAACCAGGCCACTCTGTCCTGGAACGCCAATACTGAACCAGATTTGGCAGGCTATAAAGTGTATCAAAAGACCTCGCTAACTGGTGCCTACACATCACCCATTATCACCATACCCAAAGGCACGACAACATATACCGTGACGGGGTTAACCGCTCCCACAACGTACTACTTTGTCATCAAGGCTTACGATACTGCGGGTAACGAAAGTCCATTTTCACCTGAAGTGAGCAAGAGTGTGTACTAACAAAACAGCTTAACGAGTACCATCATGCGGGAGAGCATTACCTCTCCCGCATTTCAACCGGTTCACCACTCTACTAGCCCCAGACAATCACACTTGCCGCTCGTGATTCATCTGTTTTGAGCAACCCAGTATTTAATGCTCATGTGACTTGACCCCGGTCGCCGTCGCCCTGTATAACCTGGCTGGTTCTGCACACCATAAGTCACATCTCGTGTCATACACACATGTCTGAAGCGCCCGTAGCTCAATGGATAGAGCATCTGACTACGGATCAGAAGGCTACAGGTTCAAGTCCTGTCGGGCGCACCACTTATACCTCTATTTCCTAACCTCTCTTCAGACTCTACAGCAAGCAGAGAATGATGCCTGCAGGACTCGCATCGTTATGCGTGGAGCGTGAGGCCTCGCATGGCCATACATGCTCCCAGCAGCATGATCAAGCCTACAGGACAGCCCGATAGCCGATTGAAACACTAGGAATCGCCACCGTGATCGGGTTGTGTCAGTGGATGGCAGGAGCAGGAAGGATCAGCGAAGCGGCATAGTCGGCTCTTGCCATACCCATCGGGCCGCAGTCACCCTTCCACAAGAATCGTGACCGACGTCGCAGCCCAATCAGCCATTGGCAAGGCCGGCATGACCTGCTCGCTTGAAGAAGACAGCGGCGGCGTCAAGGCAACAGGATCTGCCGACGCGGGCGTCGCTGATGAGGGGGGCTCAGGCTGATCGGCGATTAGAGTGCCGGGTACATGCGAGGTCGGATCGTACACGGTCACAATACCCCTCGTGGCAATGGTGGCCAGATCCTGACGGATGCTGCCGATACCGGCTGCGACCCCGCGCGTCTTCACCCCGCCATTGGTATGACCCGCCGTGGTCTGAAGCGTCTGCACTCGCTGGCGGAGCATCTGAGCAGTCTGGACATCTGTACTGGTGAAGACGCGAATGGTATCCGTGCCTTTCGGCGGGGTGTAGTCCCAGTAGAAGCCTGCACGATTACCGGGCTTGAGCGAGTCAGGAATCAGGACGGCCTCACCGGCGCGGACAAAGCCGTCCGTGACAAAGCTGGGCTGCTGATAATTATTGGGAAACAGAAGATTGACGCCGCCTTCGGAGTCGACATCCACAATCGTCACGTATGAATCGGCACTCACGCTGACTTCCAATTGCAAACTGTTCTTCTCGGACCGCGTCTCTTTCGTCCGTCGAATGCGATACTGAGCCGGCTTCGTATTCCCCGCCACGACCGCGATGCCCCGCGTCCCGACGGATGTCTTCTGCGCTGCTGCGTTTACAACCCTGACGTTCATTTTTAATTGGGTGGAGGGATTATCCAGCGTCAGCAATTCCGATGCATTCGCTGAGCGAGAGACCACCTGGGCCAGACCGGCTCCCCATTGATCGTCGAGCGTCGAAAACGACGCCACCACCTCCAAGCCGTCGGCCGCAAGGAGGCGCAAGTCGCTTCCCTGGCTATCGACGAGGAATCGAGCCGTCTTCTCCTGCCCCACCAGTTCAACCTCGGCGATGTTTCTCTTGAGGATGTCCTCGATATGTTTGCGACGCTCTTGAGGCACGTCGACAATCCGGATGGGAATTTTCTCTCCGCTTGCGGCAGGCAGCAGCGCCACAGCTCGAGCACCCTTTGGAATCGTACCCTCAGCTTTCTGCAGCTTGGCGAGCGAATCTTTTCCGGATGTCTGTGTCACCGTTGCAACAGCGAGTGCTCTCCCCGGTAGAAAATTGATCTCCCCCGGCGGATACAACGTCCACATCGATCCTGGCCCGGCACCGAGCAGCACCCCGTTCACAAGTGTCACGTGCCCACCGACGCCTGGCTGCACCTCCAGCCAGGGTAATCGAGAAGCCTGACTCTGTGAGGCATTACCGGTTCCTCCACTCGTCGCACCGAACAGAGTTTTCTCCAAAAGATCAGGTGGCGCTTCCAATTGCGGTTCCGGCATGGACGAGCGGCCAAAATGTGTCTGAATGCGTTTCAGTTCCTGTTCGACTCCGCCGAAAATGTCACGGGGCGTCGCCCCTGCTCCAGCCGCACTCAGGCTCCGCGCCAAGGCAAACGTAAAGAAGCCATGGTAGCGTCCGTCAACCGGTCCATCGAGGGCTTCCTGATTGGACGCGGCGCCGCTCATGACCACATACCGGGACGTGACGACCGGAATCACCGCCCGTGTTTTGACGGATGCCTGATCGGCCTTCCGGTACATATCGACCCGGTTATCTCGAGGGATCGATCGTGTGCGGATATCCAGCGAGCGGGTGGCCGTACCGGAGTGGCACGAGTCCAAGACGATGAAGGCATTCTTTGCGCGCAATCTGGCAAACACGGCATCTAACTCATCATCCGTGATATCCCGCACATCTCCCGAACGCCCATCTTGCGGGACCAGGGTCTCGTCGAGGCCGTCGTCTTCATCGCCGTTCAAATCCTCCACCTGCGATCCATGGCCCGAATAATGGAAATACACGGTATCCTGTGGCCCCGTCTCCTTCACTAACTGTTCCAATGCTGCCAGAATACCGGCACGCGTCGCGGCTTCATCCTTGAGAACGCCGATATTTCGCTCCGGAAATCCCCAACGCGTTAGCAGAATCTGCCGCATGGTCTCAATGTCGTTGATCGACCCCTGGAGCTTCGGTACGGCTTGATATTTATTGATGCCAATCAGCAGCGCGCGTTTGACACCGGGTCCACCGTCTGTCGCAGCGGATTGCGCCAATACCCGGCTGTCTCCGATGGCACCCAGGATCGCGCACAGAATGCCTGCACTCAATTGCGGCCAGATTGAGATTCTCATCAGCATCGCCTTTCATCTATGGGGTCTCAGGAAACGCGGGTGTCCAGCATTCCTCATCTATAGGTCAGTCGCGGGCAGGCTTCCTCAGGTTCACGGTGTCATCGGCTCAACCGTACGAACAGTCTCCGGCTGGCTACGCAGAGCGTCAACCTTCTTCTGTGTGGCAATCCGGTCCCCGGCTGGAACCTCCATTATATAGGCGCCGTCCAGAGCCGGTCCGTCCACGATTCTGCCATGCACCCCTTGAACGAGAACACGAATCTGCCGCTCAGATGCCGTCTCCTGGAATACCACACGTAGCCTGACCGTTGGAGCGCCAATCCCCCTGGTCGTCACCTGATCAGAAAGAGCCGGCAGGGTCAGGCTCCACAGAAGCAATCCTAGTTGCGCCACGAGCAACGTTACTGCAAGCGCGGGGGCCCACCGAGGAATAAAAAGAGACCGGAACCAATCATCCAGCCCATTCAGCCATGCTGAACCGGTAACAGGCTTGGCGCCCTTCTCGGAAACCTCTCGTTGCACCTGTGCAAGCACGGCCCGTTGGATCTGGCTCGACGGTTCGGACTGCGCCGCATAGACCTCATGCAACTGCACATTCAGCTGAGCCAATTCATCCAGTTCCGCACGACAGGCCGCACAGGACGAAAGATGCTGATCAACGTGACGGCGTTCCTCCTCCCGGAGGGTGCCGTTCAGATACCAGGGCAAGAGGGCTCCCTCAGCATGGATGGGATGATCATGTATATCTGGTTCTACCATTTAGACTCGCTCATCCTGGGCAAGTTGCCGAAGTTGATGTTTGAGACGCTGCTTGGCGTAGTACACACGGGTTTTCACGGTATTGGTCGGAATCGACAGCAGCTCCGCAATCTCTTCATACGGCAGCTCTTCATAAAACACGAGACGAAGCACCTCCTGATGCTCCTGCGAGAGTGTCTGCAAGGCCAGCTGCGTTAACGAGGTCACTTGCTTCCGATTGACCGACTCCGCAGGACTTTCTTGCGCATTCGGCAATTCGAGCGCCTCATCCAACGCCACATCATGATAATGGCGCCCGGTGCGCCGGAGCGCATCCAGCGCCTTGTGCCGTGCAATCCCGAAAATCCAGGTCGACACACGCGAAGAACGGGAAAAGCTTCCGGCGCCACGCCATACTGCCATCATGGCATCCCCCACCACTTCTTCTGCCAGCGTGGGGTCGTAGACCAGGGTGCACACATATTGATAGACGCGTTTCTCGTAGAGTTGATAGAGGCGTTCGAACGCTGCGGCGTCACGACCGGCCACTGCGGCCAGAAGATCAGGGTCTGAGACATCGTGCCAGTGAGTCGCGTCCATAGCGCTATTCGTTCAATGTGGAGACAAAAGCAGGACCGAATCGCGCCCTTGCTCTAACACATTTGTTCTAGCCCCTCAATAGGACGAGGTTTGATTGACCCTCCTTCGAGGCCAGTCTACAATGCCCGTGAACCTTCCGCCGACTCGCCTCGACCTACGGGACAAGAGCACGGAGATCACCGATGATGCGATCTGGACGAATGAAAACGCTCAGGATATACCAACAAGGCATGACGATGGCCCTCGTGGGCACCCTCCTCCTCAGCTCCTGCGCAGCCGCGCCATTCCTCATCCCAATCGCCTTTGAGTTTGCCAAGAATCTCTTCCAAACCGGTCTGTCGAATTACGGATCCAAGCATCGCGACAACCTCAGCAATCTCGTGAATCGCATGGCCAGTCCCTACATGCAAAATCTTCAACCGATGGCAGGGGGCGGGCCTGGCATGCCGGGTCAACTGGGACCTCAAGGTCAACCGGGATTTCAGGGCCAGCCTGGTTTCCCCGGGCAACCAACGCCTCAAGGACAGCCGGGCATGCCGCAACTGCAATATCCCGGGCCACAGACCTACCCTGGACAAGCCGGCGCCTACGATCCGAATAATCCCTATGGAGCCGGTGCCCAGAACCCTGGCGCCATGGCCTATCCAGGCGGCGCACAGGCCAATCCCTATGGAGCAGCCCCTGGCTATGCCGGACAGCCGGGCATGCCTCCACAGCAATATCCAGGGCAGCAGACCTACCCTGGACAACAAGCCGGCGCCTACGACCCGAACAATCCCTATGGAGCCGTGGCACAGAACCCATACGGGCAGCCTGCCTCTCCCTATGGAACGCCATCGCCGTACGGACAATCTCCAAATCCCGCTGCCGCTCAAAATCCGTACGGGTCGCAAAATCCTTACGGCAACAGTGGGTATCAAACGCAGCCGGGCCAACAGAGCCCCTATGGTTCGACCAATCAACCGTACGGAACGCCGAATCCCTATGGCACACAAAATCCGTATGGAAACACAGGAGTGCCTGGTCAGCCAGGTCAGGCCAATCCCTATGGAGGGGCCGCGTCTCTGCCACAGGCGGGCTACGATCCGAACAATCCCTATGGGGCTGGCGCAGCAACGCAACCAGGCTACGGCCAAGCGCAGCCAGGATACGGCCAGACACAGCCAGGATACGGCCAAGCGCAGCCAGGATATGGCACTTCATCGCCGTATGGAGCTCCACCACAACAGCAGCAGCAGCAGGCATATGGCGGATATGGGACAGTTGGTCAACCTCAGCCGTACGGGGGACAATCATACGGAGGGGCTGGGATCTATCCTCGGGGAGTGCCTGCTGATCCAGTGGCCATCGATGTGGCGCTGATTCGTCAGAAACAAACCGCTAAAGGCAAAGAAGTCGTGTTGATGAACGATGGCGACGTACTCACCGACGGTGGCGGGAAGAAAGACGCCGGAGACAAGTTCAAGTTGGTGGTACGCACAAGCTGCGACTGTTATGTCTACATCGTCTCAATCGACGGATCAGCTTGGGCGGAACCGGTCTTCCCTGCCAAAGCGGGCACGACGACAAACCCCGTGAAAAAGGATCAAGAAGTGGCGTTTCCAGAAGGGCCCTACTGGTTCAGTCTCGATCAGGTAAAGGGAATTGAAACATTTTATGTCGTCGCCTCGGCGAATCGCCGAACAGACTTGGAGGAGAGCCTGGCAAAGATGGCGGCTGAAACACGTCCCACTAGTACTATCGTGGCAAAAGTCGAAGAACCGCCTGTCATTCCACGAGGAGTCGGTGCGACGAAAACTCGCGGTATTATCACAGTGAAAGACGAAACCGGCAGCGCCACACAAGTGACCCCACTCTCGTATATGGCCAGTCAGCCAGGGCAAGATGTGACCGTCACCCGCTGGTTTAAACACGAATAAGTGAGAGAGGGATATCGCTATGCACATCTCCCGTAGATTGATAGGGATCACGGCGGGACTGATCTTCTCAAGCTCGGTCGCGATGGCCCAAGTATTTCCCCCTCGCCCGCCGCAGCCGGCTTCGGCGCCCTTTCCTATGCCCGCTCCACCACCGGCACAGATGCCTATGCCACCGCAATCCAGCGGACCGCCTGGATCCATCACGAAGGTCATTCCCTTTACGGTGATTCTTGGAGACCCGACAAAGTCGTTTATCCAACTGGGCAATATGCGGAGCCCATTAGATACAAATTTTTCCCTGGGACGTGGCCTCGCGGGGCGCATTGCGCTGGAAAAATACACATACGAATCCGGGAACGGGCAGAAGTCATTCATCCATGTCACCGGGGCATCGAACCCTCCCATTGTGACGACGGAAGGCGTGGAGCTCCGACTCCAGTTCGTCATTCCGGTCATTCAGTTCAAGACATACTATAAAGACTATACGGGTGAGGGAGACAGTGCGCTCAGCGATCTTGTGGCGGAGAAGGTGCTCATCGATGTCTTCCTGACGCCGACCATCGATCAGCGAGCATTGCCGACGTATCATTCCCTTCGCATTGCCGTGACAGGGGCCGTGAAAGAAGCAGAAAAGTGTACGCACTTCTTCGACGTCATTTTTCCGGTGAATATTTGCAAAGCCGCGGTCGACTACTTTAAACAGATTCAGCCCGCGTTGGAGAACGGCATGCGGGAGTTGCTGCTCCAACCCCAAACTCGCATGCAGTTTGAGCAACAGGTCTTTCAGCTCGTGCGCGCCGATCTGTTGGCCAAGGCCGGCATCAACCCCATGAGCCCAGCCCGGATCGAGATCCTGCATTCCGAGTTCCAAGGAACTGATTTTGTGGCGACGTACCTGCCGCGGCCGTAGCGGATAGGCGTTCGCATTGAACACAATAGACTATGGAGAGCACAGCCGGACCATGCAGAGGTCTATGAAACGGCAGCGATGGACCATCTGTGTGTTCGTATGGAACCTGGCATTACTGATACCCGTTGTGGCATGGGCAGAGATTCCCTCGGTGCTCGTTGAGCTCTCCCAGGCTGTGCATTTCCTCGACACCCAAGGACAAGATCTCGTTGCAGCTTCCGGAACCTACCGCGTGGAAGCCCATGAGACATGGCTCACCTTACTACCGACAGACGGCAAGCCGGCACTCCAACTTGCCACAACAGCCGGGACGCACGAGGAGGCCCTTACCGTGCCGGTCGCCTTGTCGATTGCGCTGGGTCCCGACGAGCAGCATATCGTATGGCTTATGCCGGGTGGCACCACATTGGATGCGAAGG
>JBDSKU010000366.1:0-7375 GCA_039916745.1 Nitrospiraceae bacterium | reverse complement strand
AGCTGCTCAAGACAGTACATGGTGAATCAACTGAAATCTGCAAGAGCGGTAAAGAGGCCGATAGCCTTGCCCTCAGGAAGGCAAAGCACTGGATTGACCAGAATCCTTGATTCAAACCGACCTTCTGCTAACGGCTTTCTTTTGATCGACCTACGACAAGATTAAGGATCAGGTTGTGGCGAAGCAAAAGTGAAGAGAATGACAATACGACAATACAAGGGGAGTTCATATGCGCTTTGAGCTACAGGTAAGTATTTCCGTTGTGGCAGCTGCGGTGCTCTCAGGATGCGTCTCCACCAGCGAGGTACTTGAAATGGGAAAGGACACTTATTCCGTTTCAGCTACCGCTGACGGCATGCGCAGCGCGGCATCTGCCAGGCAGAGGGCTTTTGAGGCAGGAAGGGAAATGTGCACCAAGCAAGGCAAACGTTTCATGCTTGCGAATGAAAGTACGTCGCCTACACGGATGTGGATCGATACCACAGTCGATGTGACATTTAGATGTCTCAATGAGAACGACTCTGAGTACGTTAGACCTCGGATTCGCCAAGCACCAGACGTAGTGATCGAAGATCAAAAGAAATAACGGTCAGTGGTCACTTACGATTTGAACAGGGGGATGAGTCAACTGGGGTTGGTTCATGTTACGTAAGGCCGCTGCGCTGCTGGCCTGTATCCTCTTATTCCACATCCTCTCCGCGTTTACTGCCGACTTCACCGGACCTGTCGTCTCCATCCTCGACGACGACACGCTCGAAGTCCTGCACAACAACCACGCTGAACGTATCCGACTCAGGGGTATCGACTGTCCTGAGAAAGGCCAAGCTTACGGCAAGCGAGCGAAGCAAGCAGCGTCTGAGCTAGTGTTTGGGAAAGAAGTCATACATGGAGTTGGGGTCAGGTCTTGCAATCACACATTTCCTTCTTTCGCCCACTCCTCACACGCCCTGTCAGGTATCCTTTAATACATTCTCATGGTCAATGTGACCCCACGCGGCAAGACCAACGCTGGCAGGACAATTCGACGAGAACGAGGTCTGGAAGAAACTTACTGAAACTGGGCGGCGAGTTCACTCGGCTTGAAAACGCCCCGTTCGGTGATGATACCGGTGATTAACTCAGCGGGCGTGACATCGAATGCCGGATTGTACACGGCGACTCCGGCCGGTGCGATAGGGTGACTGCCGTGGATGGTGGTGACTTCGAGGGGATTGCGTTGCTCGATCGGAATGTCTGCGCCGGTCTTGGTCTGTAAGTCGATCGTGGAATAGGGTGCGGCGACGTAGAAGGGAATCCCGTGCGCCTTCGCCAGTACCGCGACTGAATAGGTGCCGATCTTGTTGGCCACGTCGCCATTCGCGGCAATACGATCGGCGCCGACGACGCAGAGCTGGATCTTCCCTTGCCGCATGAGTGAACCGGCCATGTTGTCGGTGATGAGCGTCACCGGAATCTTGTCCTGCATCAGTTCCCAGGCCGTAAGCCGCGCACCTTGCAGCACCGGCCTGGTTTCGTCTGCAATGACCTGAATCTTTTTCCCCTGCTCCCAGGCTGCGCGAATGACGCCCAATGCCGTACCATAGCCGGCTGTCGCCAACGCACCGGCATTGCAATGGGTCAGAATGGTTTGACCGCTCGCGATGAGTGTCGCCCCATGCTGTCCCATCGCCTTACAGAGTGCGACATCTTCATCGAGAATGACTTGGGACTCTTTCAGCAAGGCCGCTTTGATCGAGGCAATGGGTTGTGTGCGTACCGAGGCGAGTAGACGTTTCATCCGTTCGATGGCCCAAAACAGATTGACCGCCGTCGGCCTAGTCGCCGCGAGATGATCGCAGATGACGAGCACCGATTTGGCGAAGGATTCATAGTCGGAGGCCGTGACGGTCTGCGCACCGAGCGCGACCCCCATCGCTGCAGTTACCCCGATCGCCGGGGCGCCTCTGACTTTCAATGTGCGAATGGCATCGGCGACAGTCTGATGGTCCCGGCAGTCCAGAAACTCGACAGACTCCGGCAGTCTGCTTTGATCGAGCAGCCGTACTGCGCCATCTTTCCATTCAACGGTGGGAACCATGAGGCATCTTGTAGCGGGAACTGCGGCACAGTGCAAGGGGGGGCTCAATGTCTCTGGCGTCCGCTCCATTCGAGAATCGTGATCATGACGACAATCAAGCAGGCTTGGATGAGCAGCAACACCGCCTCAGCCGTTCCGGCGTGACGGAGCGCCAATGCCGCGAGCCCGAGGCAAATCGTCAGGAGACAGATCATGGCGACGCTCGCCTGGCGAGACCCTAACGCACGCTCCAGACGATGGTGGAGATGGTCTTTCCCCACATAGTCCAGCCATTCTTTGATGGAATGCACTTTCCCCGTCGCCACCCGCTCCACGGTGATGTGGATCATGTCGTAGATCAGCACGCCGAAGATGAGGAGCGGATTGCTGAACGAGATAATTGGACTATGATCCGCCCAATTCCCCTTGACGGCCAAACAGGCCAGCGTGAAGCCGAGGAAGGTCGCCCCTCCGTCTCCCAGGAAAATCACAGCAGGTTTACTCCCTCGAAAATTATAGGGCAGAAACCCCAGCCCCGCCCCGATGATGGCGATGGCAAGCCAGCCCACTCCCGGTTGGTTCGTCTCAAATGCCACCGCCCCCATGAATCCGGCAATGAGAATCGCAAGCCCCGTGGCCAGGCCATCCATGCCATCGAAGAAATTAAAGGCGTTGGTGATCCCGACGATCCAGAGCAAGGTCAGCATCACGTTCGCCACATCGCCAGCAGGACCGATAGGAAACAGGGTCAGAACCTTCCCCGTCGAGATGACGATTCCGGCAGCGATCACCTGCGCAACCAATTTAGATGAGGCAGGCAATTCCCACACGTCATCGATCACACCGATAATCAAGAGCAACGATCCGGCTGCCAGCGTCGCGATCATCCAGTCCGGCAAAATCGAGTTCAAGAGCACCGAGCCCAGGAAGCCCAGATAGACAGCCACCCCACCGAGCCTGGGAGTCGGGTACACATGGATCTTCCGGTCAGACGGCTGATCGACTAATCCCCAATGATGACTGAGATGCACCATGAGCGGCGTCAACACGCCGGCGCCGAGAAACGCAAAGAGCAGGATATAGAGCCACCGAAGCCCTTCGAACACGAACAGTTGACGTACGGTGGGAATGGCCAAGGCCACAACGCCCAGCAAGGCCCCCAACACAGCAGGCGTCAGCCAACGCCAACTATTGCGGACTGCGAACGACGACACCTCGACGCCCATGGCTTTCACAACAGGACCTCGTCCAACGATTGTAGAATCTGCCTGACTTCGTCGTCTGTGAGATCAGGATAGAGTGGAATCGACAGGGCCGTTCGGTCTACTTCGTCACTGTTGGGAAAGCTGGACTGATCCAGATAGCGGTGGAGCGGTCGAAAGACCGGCTTACGGCACTGAATCCCCTGCTGTTCCAATGTGCTGATCAAACCCATGAGGCCATCTGGATTGGTCCGGAGATGCGGAAGTCTGACCACATATCGATAATATCCGTACGTCCTGCCAGGAGGTGCGGTCGGACAGACAGCAGCCTTGGAGGAGAGTGCGTCACCATAGACCGCCGCGAGGACATGGCGACGTTCATGGAAGGCCGAGAACCGTCCTAACTGGGATAGTCCAAGCGCAGCTTGCATGTCGGTCAGCTTCAGATTGAAGGAGAAAGGATCCAATGTCGGTGCGCCGTCATATTCGCGCAGCGACCTGACTCGTTCGAGTAACGCCTTTTCATTCGACAGCACCATCCCACCTTCTCCCGCGCACAACAGCTTCGTCGCGTAGAAGGAGCAGACCGTGATCCGTCCGACCGTCCCGACAGGCCGACCCTGTTCCGTCACTCCCAGCGTCTGCGCACAATCTTCAATCAACGGAATCCCAATCTGCTCAAGTGCCGTCAGGTCGGCCGGTAAGCCGAACAGATGCGGGACGATGATCGCGCGAGTCTGCTTGGTCACGGCCTGGCAGGCAGCAAGCGGATCGATATTGAACGTATTCAGGTCGATATCGACGAGCCGGGCCTGTGCCCCGACTCGTTGCGTCGCGAGCCATGGCGCCGGGCAGACATAACTCGGCATGATGACTTCGTCGCCGACGCCGATATCGAGCGCTCGCAGCGCCAACTCAAGCGCCGCAGTCCCGGAACTGACAGCCACTCCACCCCATACCCCCACGAACGATGCCATGTCGCGCTCGAATCGCTCGACCCAGGGCCCTTGGGCAATCTGCCCTGAACGCAGCACCTCAGCCGTCGCGCGCAGGTCTTCTTCGTCGATAGCAGGCCGTGAATGGGAAATGATGGTCGCCACAGTCGTCATACGCCGATATTAATAAACAATCGCAACGGAACAAAGCCTTCTGCGTTTTTCACCCGGCCCTGGATGCCACGGAAATGCGCCCCGGCCCGAATCACATCCACGATACTCAGGCCTTCGATGTTGGTCTTTTTCACCTGCGAGGCATGGGCCTCGATCGATTTCACCTTCTCCTCGACCACCTGATCGATATCGACAAAGACCGTCGGAGAGAAATTCTGGGTGGTCGGCCCTTCGTAGAACAGCACGTTCTTGGTGTAGCGAGTCGCAGTGATCGTACTCATCGCCAGATGCCGATGGTCTTGATGGGTATCGTCGTGATAATGCGAGAAAATGAAGTGCGGCTGCAACTCCTGCACCACCTGCTCGATCTTCTGAATCACGTCCAGCCCCATGGGTACCGCCGTGTCCTTATATCCGCCCCAGAAAATCTTTTCGACGCCCAATTGTTTTGCCGCTCGTGCCTGCTCGCGTTTGCGTATACCGCTTGATCCACCCTTGTCGCCGGCGGTCATCACCATGAGAAAGATGCGATGTCCCTTTTGCGCATACTTGAGCAACGTCCCCCCGCACCCCGCCTCGATATCGTCCGGATGCGCGCCAATGGCCAGAATCCGCATCGGTACTCTACGCTCGCTTGCCATCCCATCCTCCTCGATTACCAGGATGCTGAAACAGACCGCCAGCTTCGGTCTCGCCTCGAAAACATCCTCAACGTAGCACTGAGGCTACGCCTCCGGTGCTTTCGTTCGCTGCGGCCTTGCTGGACAGCCTGCCATAACAATTTTCCTGCCGACTCTTACTGCTCTGTCACAGCACCGACGTTCTGCCCACTCCGCGCTTCGCGCAATCGCGTCAGCGTCTCCGGCCCGCAACAACACAATAGATCGATCGCCGACATCGCCGGCATAAATGGTTCATAGACTTGCTGATACAGCGGATGCTGGAACCGTTGCATCTCTAACGTCACCCCGGACGATTCAAACCGAGGCACGTCTAGATACGCATCCCCGCCGGGACCCGACAGATAGACCGAGGCACCAACGGCGCGGCAGAGATCGATCAATCGATCAGTGGGCTCTTCGCGCGCCTCCCACTCCGACGCGCACCGAACGGGCGTCTGAATCCCGAAGGCCCCCAGCAACCAGCGAATGACCGCGAGATTCAAATCATGCAGCCGTTTCCATGGAGCCTCATAAAGGCTGCGCAACTCCGGGAGATAACGGTCACGAAACGGCGCCTTCGCATAATGTATCTCGATGGCACGCAGATGCTGACTCCGCCAGTTCACGGTCTGATTGATCCGCACATCTTTCACCAACTGGCCGAAGCGATGGATCACCGGCACCGTGATCCATTGGCAACCGTCAGCCGTTCTAATCCGATTGCGATTCTGCCATTCATTCTTTTTGAACTGCACCGTATCTAAGACGATAAACAGGTCCGACTGATCGATCTTGTCCAGATACCCCAGCCAGGGCAGGAACTGCGGTTGATGAATCGTGACGCGCATAAATGGGTTCAGCCTTCAGCCTTCGGTTCATGAATCGGTCCCACAAAGATCGGGTTACTCAACAACTCGCCGCTGCCGGTGATCTCTACGCGATAGGTCATCCGCTCTGTTGTCGGCATGGTGCTGTCGGGCCAATCGACGAGATACGGCGTCTCACCTGCCAATTGCGCCACGACTTGCCCGGAACGAATCAGCCGCACCTTCACAGGATGGCGCCCGTGATCGGCCGCCGTGACGGACAGCCGGATGATGAAATCGCTTGCGCCTCCAGGATCAAGCCTGTCACCCATCGAGGCCGATCTGGTTCCGCCTTGGCACAGTACTCGAAACTCATCCAACCGGAGCTGGACATGGTGATCGCCCTCACCCACTGCGTACGCACGGCCTAACCTAAGCGCCTCTAACACCGCTGGCATCGTTCGTTCCTTCACCGACAGGACCGTGACCAGACGATGCAGGTCCTTCCCGGCATCCTTCAATCCATGAAACGCCAACTCCCCGATCAACACCGGAACCGGCCGCTGCTCATCTGTCGGCAATTGAAGCAACCGATCCCAGAGCTCACCAGGCTTGTTGATGGTTCGCCCATCCTGATAGAGCCCGCCGAAACCGGTATAGCCGGTCGTCTGCAACAACGATTCGGGGTGAGCCTCCGTCTTGACGGTGACCTTTCCCAGTGGCCCGAATCCATATTCATGAAAGTCTCGCGCTTCCGTCATCGACCAAAACGATAGTCCTCCCTTGTCCGTCACATCATCGATGAGGGCCTGATACGGACGATACCCCAGCCCTGCGTCATAGGAACTAAACGCCGGCTGACTCAATGGCCAGGCATTGGCCACCAGCGCCACCGCCATGACGATCAAGACCACAGAAACCATTCGCCGTGAGGATCGCCGGTCAGCCGTAGGACGGAAGGGTCTCCAGAGCCAGACGGCGGGAACGACCAACAACATCGGCGCACCATTCACCGCCCCTCGCCAATCGAAGGTGTAGGATCCCGGGTTCCCACTGGCAGGAAGGGACCGGTAATCCTCCGGCTTGTTCAGGCCGAACACCAGGAGGTTGCGTTGCGCATTGTGCATCGTCAGCGTACGTGCTGCGAGAGAACCAGTCCAATAGTAATAGGGAGCAACTTCAACCCCTGGCACAATGATGACGGCCGGATGACGGCGCTGCGCGGCTGCGATCTCATCGAGATACCGTTCAATCCCATACTCCAGCACGGAGGGAAAACTCACTCGTTGTTTCAGGATACCCCGCAAGGGCCAGAGTCCATACTCATACCGCAGCGAGAAATTATCGGTCAGCAGCAGCACATCCAGGCCGAGCTGTTCCGCTCTTGCCGCCAATGCATCAACCGTCATGTCGCCGGTACTGGCGGTACTATGGACATGGAACGTCGCCAACAGTTGCTGGCGATCATCCGATGCATCGACATGCTCGACCATGCAACAGAGCACGACCGCCATCGCCATCAATGGCAGCATCAACTGCC
>JBDSKU010000365.1:0-11243 GCA_039916745.1 Nitrospiraceae bacterium | reverse complement strand
GGTGGATATTCCAGCAATTTCGACTGGATCCCTCGGACTCGATATTGCCCTGGGCGTCGGCGGGGTTCCCCGCGGCCGGGTAATCGAGATTTTCGGTCCTGAGTCCTCGGGCAAAACGACGCTCACGTTGCATGTGATTGCGGAAGCGCAGAAGGCCGGCGGGACAGCCGCCTTTATCGATGCGGAGCATGCGCTGGATTTGGGTTATGCCAAGAAGCTGGGCGTGCAGGTGGACGATCTCTTGGTGTCGCAGCCAGACACCGGCGAGCAGGCGCTGGAAATTGCAGAGACACTCGTCCGGAGCGGCGCGATCGATGTCATTGTGGTGGACTCTGTTGCGGCCCTCGTCCCGAGAGCGGAAATCGAAGGCGAAATGGGTGATGCGCATATGGGGTTGCAAGCGAGGCTCATGTCGCAGGCGCTTCGCAAATTGACGGCGGCCATTTCCAAGTCGCAGACGACCCTGATCTTTATCAATCAGATCAGAATGAAGATCGGCGTGATGTTCGGTAATCCGGAGACGACGACGGGCGGCAACGCGCTCAAGTTCTATTCGTCCGTGCGTCTGGATATTCGGCGAATCGAGTCGATTAAGGAAGGGCAGGAAGTCACCGGCAGCCGCGTGCGTGTGAAGGTGGTGAAGAACAAGATGGCGCCTCCGTTCAAACAGGCGGAATTCGACATCATGTTTGCGCAGGGCATTTCGAAAACCGGCGAATTGGTCGATCTCGGGGTCGATAAGAAAGTCGTGGAGAAGTCCGGGGCCTGGTATTCCTATCAAGGCGAGCGGCTCGGGCAAGGACGCGATGCGGTTCGGGATTTCCTCCTGAGTAATCAGCCGTTGGCGCGTGAAATTGAAGGGAAGTTACGGGACCTGGCCAACTTGCCGGGGCGTACGCCTGACAAGCCCGTTGCCGCACCGGTGAAGGACGAGAAAAAGACCGAGGAGAAACGTGAGGAACGGCGGCCGCACAAGGTTGGCGCCTAACAGGTTGCACATCGGACAGTGGTCAGACGGCAAGGTATAAGTACGGCAGCATCGTCTCCCGATCAGTGGTTGCAACTTGCAGTGCGGGCATTGGCCCGTAGCGATCGCACGACGGCTCAGATCGAACGATTACTTGCGGCCAAGGGAGCCTCTCCCTCACAGAGACGAGCCGCAGTTCGACGGTTGGCATCGTTACGATATCTCGACGATGCCGCCTTCGCCATGCGGTGGGTCGATCGGCGACTGGCCCGCATGCCCATGGGCCGTGCACGTCTGCAAGAAGAGCTGCTTGCGACCGGTTGTCCCGAACAGATCGTGCTGGCGACCGTAAGGGCCACGTACCGCAAGGTGAGTGAGCAGGATTTGGCCATGCAGGTGGTTACGACGGCTGGCCGGACCAGCTCGACTCAGACGCTGGGTCGAATCGCGAGACTGTTGAATCAACGCGGGTTTGACGAAGGCACGATTGAGACGGTGATGGGGCCGCTGCTGCGAGAGGAACGTTAAGGGAACATGAAGAACAGCACTCACGAATTGCGACAGGCCTTCATCCGATATTTCGAACAGCATGGCCATCAGGCCGTGCCGAGTTCTGCCTTGATTCCTCAGGCCGATCCCACGTTGCTCTTTACGAATGCCGGGATGAATCAGTTTAAGCGGGTCTTCCTCGGGGAGGAAACGCGTGCCTACAAGCGAGCCGTCACTGTCCAGAAGTGCCTTCGTGCGGGAGGCAAGCATAACGATCTGGAGAATGTCGGCTATACGCGCCGCCACCATACGTTCTTTGAAATGTTGGGGAATTTTTCCTTCGGCGATTACTTCAAGGAAGAGGCGATCTTGTTCGGCTGGGAGTTTCTGACCAAGACGGTCGGCCTCGAGAAGGACCGGATGTGGGTCACGGTCTTCCGCGACGACGACGAAGCCGATCTGCTGTGGAAGAAGATCGGTGTGTCGCCATCACGCATCGTGCGGTGCGGCGAGAAGGATAACTTCTGGCAGATGGGGGATACCGGACCCTGTGGGCCCTGCTCGGAACTCCATTTCGACCAGGGACAGTCGGTGCCGGGCGACGATCGGCCGAACGGAGAAGGCGACCGGGTCATCGAGATTTGGAATCTCGTCTTCATGCAGTACAACCGGGATGCAGCTGGTACGCTCCATCCACTTCCCAAGCCGAGCATCGATACCGGGATGGGGCTCGAACGGCTGGCGGCTGTCGCTCAGGGCAAGTACAGCAACTATGACAGCGATGTGTTCACTCCGTTGCTGAGCGCCGTGGTCGCCAGAGCCGGGGTTCAGTATGGGGAGCAGGATGCAGCCGATCGATCGATGCGTGTGGTGGCGGACCATCTTCGCGCGATCACGTTCCTGATGGCCGATGGGGTCTTGCCCTCGAACGAAGGACGAGGCTATGTGCTGCGCCGGATTCTGCGCCGGGCTGCACGACATGGGCGGCTGCTGGGGATCGTCGAGCCCTTCCTTCACGAATTGACAGCGGCGGTCGTGAGCCAGATGGGTCCGGTCTATTCAGAAATCCGTGGCGCGGCCGCGACGATTGCCGAGGCGACGAGAGGCGAAGAGGAGCGGTTTATCGCGACGCTCGATCAAGGCTTGCCGATTCTCAATGAGTTGATTGCGAAAGCACGTTCGGCCGGGAGCAAGATTCTCACGGGCTCAGATGTATTCAAGCTCTATGACACCTATGGGTTTCCGATGGACTTAATGGGAGAGGCTTGCCGCGAGCAGGAGATGACGCTTGATGAGGCGGGGTTCGATCAGGCCATTGAGGAGCAGAGGACTCGCGCGCGCAAAACCGGGGGATTTGAACAAGAAACCACTCGCCCCGCAGTTGCGGAGCTGGCTGGCCGTCTCGGGACGACGAAGTTTATCGGCTACGATCGGCTGGAGAGCGACAGCGTCGTCCTTGCGATTTTGAAGGGCGACCGGTTGGTTAAAGAAGCGGCGGAGGGCGATGCGGTAGAACTCGTGTTGGATATGACACCGTTTTATGCAGAAGGCGGTGGGCAGGTCGGTGACCGGGGCATGCTGATGGGCTCTGATGGGCAGGTTGAGATTCAGGAAACCACGAGGCCGGTACCGACGGTGATTCTGCATACAGGCATCGTAACGAAAGGGCGGATTCGCGAAGGCGAGGCGCTTCATACGACCGTGGATGCGACGACACGGCAGGCCGCTCAGCGAAATCATACGGCTACTCATTTGCTCCATGCCGCGTTGCGCGACTTGCTCGGCCCTCACGTGAAACAGTATGGGTCGCTTGTCGGACCGAATCGCTTGCGATTCGACTTTGCCCATTTCAGGCCGTTGACGTCTCGCGATATCGATGAGATCGAAATGGTCGTGAACAACGAGGTGCGAAAGAACGAACAAGTCGCAACCGAGGTGATGAGCATTCAGGATGCGGTGGCCAAGGGTGCGCTGGCTTTCTTCGGCGATAAATATGGCGAGCAGGTGCGGGTGGTGACGGTCGAGTCCTTCAGCAAAGAACTCTGCGGCGGCACGCATTGCCGGCAGACGGGTGACATTGGTCTATTCAGAATTGAGTCCGAGACCGGTGTCGCGGCTGGTGTGCGCCGCATCGAAGCCCAGACCGGGAGCGGGGCGCTCGCGCACATGAAGCGACTGGAAATGGATATTCGGGAACTTGCAGACTTGCTCAAGGTTGGCCAGCCGGAGTTGGTCGCCAAAACCCGTAAGGTCATCACGCAGCTGAAAGATAAAGAGCGGGAACTGGAAGAGCTGAAATTGAAAATGGCCAGCGGTTCAGCGGTCGAGGCCACAGCAAAAACGATCGCCGGTATCCAGGTGCATGTGCAGCGAACGGACGGCCTGGATGTGAATGGGATGCGGGCATTGGCCGATCAGTTGCGGGACAAGTTGAAGAGTGGTGTTGTGGCTCTCGGCGCCGCGAACGATGGCAAGGTGTCGTTACTGGTCGTTGTCACAAAGGATCTGATCGCTCGATTGAAGGCGGGCGACCTCATCAAGGCGATGGCGGCGGAAGTCGGTGGGACTGGCGGCGGCAGGCCTGAGATGGCGCAGGCTGGCGGGAAAGATCCGGCCAAGCTGGATGCAGCGTTAGAAAGTGTCTTTGGGCTGGTCGAACAGATATTGGAGCGGTAGACTGATGGAGGATGGTAAACGAGTGCTCGCGCTCGATTACGGAACGGTGCGGATCGGCGTGGCCCTCAGCGATGAGATGGGCTGGACCGCTCAACCACTGGAGACGCTCACGCGGCGCACGTTGGATCGGGACATCGCGCATATCGTCTCCCTCGTAGGGACGTATGAAGTCAGGCACGTGCTGTTGGGCTTTCCTCTTCAGTTGGATGGCCGCGAGGGCCCGGCGATTCAAGCGATGCGTGAGTTTCAGGCCCGATTAGAAGCGGGCGTACCCGTTCCCGTTATTTTGTGGGACGAACGCTTGACAACGAAGTCGGCCGAAGACCTCTTGATCGCGGCCGATGTCAGCCGGAAGAAGCGGAAGGGTGTGGTGGATCGTATTGCCGCATCGATTCTGCTCCAAAGTTACCTGGCGAGTCTTGAACCGGAACCGAAGAGGGAGCCGGAAGCATGGGCGGATGGGTTTTCGGAGCCAGAAACGGTAGAACCACCTCATGAATCTACGGATCGTGGTCGGACTTCTGCTGGTCGCAATGGTCGGACTTGGCGTCGCGGCCTATCAGACGATTCGTTGGGCTGAAGGCCCGCTCATTCCTGCGCAGCAGCGACCTCCTTCGAAAATCATCGTCATTCCGGATGGCTCGACGTTTCAATTTGTCGCGTCGCTGCTTGAGCGCGAACGATTGATCAAGAGCCATTCCGCCTTTGTGTTTCTTGGGAAATCTCAATCTGTTGACCGGAAAGTGCATGCGGGCGAGTATGAGCTGAACCCCGCCATGACGCCGGCCGAGATCCTTTCGAAACTCCTCAGCGGCCAGGTAGTGCTTCACCCGTTTACGATTCCCGAAGGGCTGACCCTCACCCAAATCGCCGACTTGATCTCGCAGCAAGGCGTGACGGATCGCGCAGAGTTTATCCGGCTTGCGAAAGATCGGGCATTCATTGCATCGCTTGGCATTAAGGCCGAGACCTTGGAAGGGTATCTCTTCCCTAATACCTATAAGTTTCCTCGCACCGTGAAGGCGCGTGAGGTCTTAGTGGCGATGGTTGAGCAACTACGGCAGGCGGTCGGACCGGATCTTCTTGTGCGGATGCAGGAACTCAAGATGACCTTGCATGAAGTGTTGACGCTTGCGTCCGTCATTGAAAAGGAGACAGGGTCTGGCGGCGAGCGATCTGAGATCTCGGCAGTGTTTCACAACCGTCTGAAGAAACATATCCCGCTACAGAGCGATCCGACCGTCATTTATGGCCTGCCGGCATTCGACGGAAACTTGCACAAGAAAGACTTGTCTCATCCCAGTCCTTACAACACCTATCGAGTCCGGGGGCTGCCGCCTGGACCGATCGCCAACCCAGGCATTCAGGCGATTCGCGCGACACTCTATCCGTCCGATTCACATTCCTTGTATTTTGTCTCGCGCAATGACGGGACGCACCAATTCTCTGCGACATTGGTTGAACATAACGAGGCAGTGGAGAAGTACCAAAAGCGGCCGTTTCGGCGGGCGTCCCTCCCACGAATGTAATCGGTAACCCTGCTTTTCCGTGCGATTCCCTCTTCATCTCTGATCCAGGACTTGCTATAAGAATAACATGATGAAGACACAAGACTGGAATCTTCCGGCGTTGATCGACCATACCGTGCTGCGTCCTGACGCGACGAAGGCCGACGTGCTGCGGCTCTGTCAGGAGGCGAGGGAGTTCGGCTTCGTCGTGATCTTTGTGCCGCCCTGTTATCTCAATGAGGCAGTCGAGGCGGTAGCCGGTACGATGATTCGCGTCGGTATTCCTGTCGGATTCCCGCTAGGTGGCCATACGACGGCTACGAAGGTTGCGGAGGCCATTGAAGGCGTCGCACGAGGAGCCACGGTGCTGGATATGGTCATCAACGTGAGCCGGCTCAAATCCGGCGACTACGATCGTGTCCGGACCGACATGGCTGAGGTCGTGCAGGCGACCAAGGGGGTTGAGCATAAAGTCATCCTAGAAACCTGCTGCCTGACGCGAGAGGAAAAGATTACGGCCTGCCGTTTGGCCCTGGAGGCGGGGATGGACTATGTGAAGACCTCGACGGGGTTCGCTTCTGCAGGCGCGACGGTGGAAGATGTCAGGCTGATGAAAGACACGGTGGTTGGTCGCGCCAAGGTCAAAGCTTCCGGCGGAATTAGAGATTGGAAGACCACGTTGGCGATGCTGGAGGCCGGTGCGGATCGGATCGGGACCAGTGCGAGCCTTGCGATTATGGCGGAGTGGTCTGCCTCAAGAGGGAAGGGGTGAGTCATTATGATGGCGCGTAAGGACGCCCGGTTTCCGGTCCGGTGCTCTGTCGCCTATGCGTTGGAAGATGCAGCCCATCAGGGAATGACCTTCAGTTTGTCGCGTGGGGGCTGTGCAATTGAAAGTGACGAGATGGCTTCAGAAGGAGAGACGGTGAGTCTTCAGATCATGGAGCCTGGTCTCTCAACGGCGATACGTGTGGAGCTTGGAAGGATCTGTTGGGCTACCAGGCGGGAGTTTGGAGTGGAATTTCTGGTTATTCTTGATGACTCGAAAGAACGGTTAAATCACTTTCTTCTCAAGGTGGCGAAGCAGCGCGCGGTATGAACATGCCGGCTCTCTCGCCCTACTGTCCACGAACACCTGTGCTATAGTGCGCCCATGATTACTCGCGTGATTGTATTGGTCATTGATGGATTGGGCGTCGGGGCTTTGCCCGATGCGGCGGAGTACGGCGATGCCGGGTCCAATACGCTGGCTCACCTGGCCGATGCCGTGGGGGGACTCAACGTCCCCACGCTCGAAGCGCTCGGGCTTGGCCACATCACGGAGATCAAAGGTGTGCGGGTGATGGGGCAGCCTGAGGGATCGTTCGGTCGGCTGGGGTTTCTCTCCAAGGGCGTAGATTCCATGGTTGGCTATTGGGAAATGGCCGGCTATGTGACAGAGCATGCCGGGCCGCTCTATCCCGGCGGATTTCCCCCTGACATGGTGACGGTGATCGAGCAGGTCTTTGGCCGTAAGAGCATTGGCAATCGCCGCTCGTCTGGAGCAGCCATGCTGCGCGAATGTGAAGCCGAACATCTGTCGTCTGGTGCATTGATCGTCTGGACAGATGGACGACGGACCTGCCATGTGGCGGCGCATGAGAATGCGATGCGGCGGGATGAGTTTTTTCAGCGCTGCCGGGATGCGAGAAAAGTGCTCAAGGATCCCTGGGGAGTGTGGCGTGTGTCAGCCCATCCTCTCGTGGGCGATGCCGGTGCGGTACAGTTCAGCCCGCAACCCCGTGAGTTCGTGCTTGAGCCCTCCGGGACGACCATGTTCGATGTACTCAACCGTGCGAGCCAGATTCTGGTTGGGGTCGGCAATGTGGGCGATCTATTTAGTGGCCGTGGGCTGACTCGTTCCGTTCCTGTCGGGCATTGGACGGCGTTACTTGGCGAAGTGACAGGGATGTTGAAAACCATTCCCCGTGGATTGATTGTGGCCGGACTTGATGTGCTGGAATCCGATGCGGCACAGTCGGCCACGGCTCTTCATGACTTTGATCGACGGCTTTCCGCGTTATTGGAACAACTTCGTCCAGGCGACCTGCTCGTGTTGACGAGCGATCATGGGCGGGATCTCACAAAGGCGGATCAGGTCCCGACGCGGGAATATGTTCCTCTTTTAGCGACGGGGCCGAAGTTGGCACAGGGTGTCAATCTTGGCATCAGATCGTCTGCTGCTGATTTGGGACATACCATTCTGGAAGCCTTGCAAGGGGACCAACTTCCTGTGGGTGAGAGTTTTCTCGATGCGCTCCGCGCTGGGTAGTGCGTGAGTCGTCACATGTAAAAGACGCAAGCTGGTTACTGAAGATGTCATATGAACGCAAGCTGAAGGAGTTGCATCTGGAGTTGCCGCTACCACCGCAACCGTTGGCAACCTACGTCCCGGCAGTCCGGGCCGGAGATCTGTTGTTCTTATCCGGTGTCCTTCCCATGCGAGACGGGCAGTTGGTGTTTTCCGGTAAGCTCGGTCGCGATCTGACGGTCGAACAGGGGATAGAAGCGTCCAGGCTCGCGCTCCTGAATGCGCTGGCGATTGCCAAACAGGAACTTGGGACGTTGGATCGTATTACGCGTGTGGTGAAGGTCGTCGGGCATGTGGCATCGGCGGAAGGATTCGTCCAGCAACCTCAAGTCATCAATGGGGCCTCGGACCTCCTGGTCGCCATCTTTGGAGAGGTTGGTCGTCATGCACGCGTCGCGGTGGGGGCGGCTGAGTTGCCTCGCGGGGCTTCCGTCGAAATCGAAGTGATTTTCTCCGTCTCTTGATGGCGCGTCAGCACCAATTAGGACTACCCAACTGGTACGGGTTTGCCGGCTTGACTCTCCAAAAAACCGTTTGCTATAGTTCGATTCGTTCTTCATTTTTTTTATGGTCGCCACGGTGTACCTCTTTTGAGCTTGGCGCGAGGGGTTCTCGTACCACACGCAGGATGACCGTACCTTTTCTTGCCTGACAGGAGTCTATCCATGAATGCGTTCGTGACGGGCGTGAGTACGATGGCCTTGTGGGCGAGCCTCAGCGTTGCCGTGTTTGCGGCTGCTCCTGCTGCGGTCGAACTCCATCCGTCAACGGCGGTTCCTGGTGCCACCCTGTCGATCGGCGGAACGGGATTCGGTGCATTTCGATCTGTGCAAGTGAATCGTGTGACTGTTGGAGGGGTTCCTGCGTTGATTCAGCGATGGGAATCCGATCTGATCGAAGTCAAGGTGCCCTTTCAGGCGCAATCCGGTCCCGTTGAAGTCATGACCGGGAAAAAGAAACTATCTGCCGGAATCTTGACCGTGATGCAGCCGACGATTTCCGCAGTGACACCGGCAGAGATCGAGCCAGGCCATACCGTGCAGATCACCGGCGCGCACTTCGGCACCACAGCCGGTCCCCGCGACCCCAATACCATGTTTGGAGTCAATGATGTGATGATCGGGGGTGTCATCGTCAGACCACGACGCTGGAAAGACGAGGTGATCGAAGTCGAGGTTCCCACGAACGCGGCGTCGGGCGATGTCGTGGTTCGATTGGCTTCATCCGACCCTTTGCCTGACGGGTCTTGTTGCGCTCCAGTCCAATACAAAGTGAGTAATGCCGTTCCGCTGAAGCTGATTCCGAGTATTCGTGTCGATCCTGTAAGCGGGCCGATCGGGACGAAGGTCGTCTTCTTCGGGCAAGGGTTCGGTGCAGCCAAGGTCGCCGGTGATCAGGTCACGTTCGGCGGGCACCTGGCCACCATCGCACAATGGTCCGACACCGCCATCGTGGTGCATCTTCCGATGGATGCCGAGACCGGACCGGTTGTCCTTACCGCGCAGGGGCGTGATCGAACCGTCGGGACCTTTACAGTTCACGTACCAAAAGTTATTGCGGTGACGCCTCCCGCCGCTCCGATCGGTACGCTGCTCAGAATCAGCGGGGAACATTTCGGATTTTACTCGGAAAGTGGATCGACTCCGTACGCCTTTACCGATTTTAATACGGGAGAGAATCGGGTCGACATTGGGGGAGTTCGCGCCGTCATCTATCGCTGGCAAGACGATCGTATCGACGTATGGGTGCCCTTCAGTGCGAAGAGCGGGCCGGTCGTGATTTATCGAGGCGCGACGAAGCCTAACCAGGATGGGTCCTGTTGTGCGACGAAGGAAGTCTTGAAGACAGAGGCGGGGGTCTTTACGCTCGTGACGCCGAAAATCGATTCGTTCAGCCCTCAAACGGGCGGACTCGATGAGCTGATTACGATTAAAGGATCCGGGTTCGGTTCGTTCCTCAAAACGGCTGAGCATGCCTACTTGGGTCTCAACCAGGGGGCCTACAAGCGACGAGAAGACGTCGAATTAGGTGAGAATGTTTCGCGGACGGAAGTGCTGTTCAGCAATGTGGCTGCGCTGGTCATGTCTTGGACGGATACGGAGATTGTCGTACAAGTGCCGCATAGAAATTTGTACGGATTAGGAAAGCGAAATGAATTCTTCAATGAGTTGGCGACTGGTCCACTGATCGTGCGGCGCGGCTCCTGGGATGTGCAGCCTGATGGCATCTGTTGTACCCAGAAAAAATGGCTGACGTTGGAGGCGGGCACGTTCACGATTGAAGCCAAGGGCATGCCCGATCCCAGTTACTTCAATAACAACCGCCCTGAGGCGAATACCAACCAATGAGATACGGATGGTCAGGATCATGGCCGCGGTTTGTTCTTTCCCCTGTTACTCATCTTGCGGTTGCCATCGGGTTTGGGGCATGGCTATGTGCGTCTTCCTCCTGGGCTGCTGATTCTCCTCTGACAATTACTCCTCAAGAGAGCCATACCGAAACCACGCTGATGGCGCTGTATTTTCGTACGCCTCAATTGGGGTGGGCCGTCGGGGCTGGCGGCACCATCCTGAAGACATCTGACGGTGGGAAGCGGTGGAAGAAGATCGTCAGCGGGACCACGGCAACCCTTTCTGGGGTTTTCTTTATGAACGAGAAGTTGGGATGGGCGGTCGGCGCCAATGGAACGATTCGCCAGACTCAAGACGGGGGCCAGACCTGGCATGCGAAATTCGTGGATACGCAAGTATCGTTCTACGGCCTCTCGTTCGTGTCTCCCAACGAGGGGTGGGTGGTCGGTGGCAACGGCACCATTCTTCATACGACGGACGGCGGAGCCCATTGGAGCGATCAAGCGAGCAAGACGAGCGCCGCCCTCTATGCCGTTCAATTTCTTACCGCACAGCATGGGACGGCGGTTGGAGCGGTGGGGACTGTGTTGATGACGGATGATGGGGGAGTCACCTGGACTGCACAAGACATGCAGGGGGCGGTCACGCTATTCGATGTGTATTATTCTGACGCGTCGACCGGCTGGGTCGTCGGGAACGCCGGCGCCATCTTCCAAACGACCAATGGCGGCAATCAATGGATCGATCGCACGTTACCCTGCACCCTCACCTGCACGAAGCTGACCGATCTCTTACGTGTCCGCTTTACGGATCCTCAGAACGGATGGATTGTAGGAGAACGGGGTATGGTCTACCGGACCATCGATAGCGGATTTACCTGGATCGAGCAGGGTGCGATTGCC